>JAUTCT010000017.1 GCA_030673875.1 Verrucomicrobiota bacterium JB025
GTTCGAGTGACCACAACCCAGAGCGGCACCCGCCGCCCCGCAACGCGTCAACCAGCTTGAAGCCAAAAACGCCCGAAATCCGACCAACCCAGGGGTCAATTTTAATTGTCGTCAGCGCCCAGCTTTAATTGTCGCCGGACATTTGCCGCCGATGATGTTTGAGGCGTTGTTGCGGAAGGCGATGAATCCGGTGGTGGTGAGCAGGCCCCAGCAGACGATGATGAAGACGGCTTCCAGTGCGGTGAAGCAGCTGGCTTTGGAGGCGCCGGCGAGGCAGGCGAGGCTGAGGGCGAACAGGCCGAGCACGCAGAATGCGAGCAGGGGCAGGAAGGTGACTCTCACCGTATCCCGCAGCAGCAGCGGGTAGCCGCCGGCGTTGGTCCAGAAGAGCTGGTCTTCGCGGAGGATGGCGAAGCCGATGAGGATGATGGCGCAAACGAAGATCAATGCGGTGGCGAGGACCATGCCGAGACGGAGGATGAAATCAGCGTGCGGGGTGTGATCGGTCCGTGAATGTGACATCTGGATGTCCACGTAGCATAACTTGTTCCATCAGCTCGTCACAAGCAGATAGCAGCTCGCGGAGTTGAGCGGATTTCCGTCAGTTGTGACGTTTGGCGCGGTTGATGGCCGCGATCGGGTTTTCCCCTGGCCGGGTGATGGCGGGGATCAGTCGCGGTGGTAGGGTGAGCCGGATTTGAGCGACGCGACGCGGTAGAGTTGTTCGAGCAGGACGAGCAGGGCGAGTTCGTGCTGGAGGGTGAAGGGGGAGAGCGCGAGCAGGAGGTCGGCACGGGCGCGGAGGGCTTCGGTGTGGCCGTCGGCGGCGCCGATGAGGAAGGCGGCGGTCTTGATGTCGCCGCGCATTTCGAGTTTGGCCATGTGGCTGGCGAAGGCGCGGGTGGTGAGGGATTTTCCGCGTTCGTCGAGGGCGATGCGGTGGCAGCCTTCGGAGCGTTCGAGGAGGCGGGCGGACACTTCTTCCGACGGGCCTGCCTTGACGGTGATGAGTTCGCATCCGCCGTGGCGGGTGAGGCGTTTGAGGTATTCTTCGACGCCGGATTTGGCGAAGGCGAGGGCGGGTTTTCCGGCGACGATGACTCGGAGGTTCATGGGAGATATTTCTAATGACCAAGGGCCGGCTGCAGATTCATATGCGGCGGTTCCGGCGGGTGGGATCGAAGCTTGCGGGATGGTGGGGGCGCCGCCAAGTTCGAAGCGCATGAGCGGAGTTTATGAATCAAACAAGGTGCTTTCCGAATACCTGTTATTTCACTACGGAGCGGATGACGAGGTATTGCCGGCCGGGCGCGACTGGCCGGCGGGGATGCGGACGGCGCTCGGGTTTCCGGTGAGGACGGTGGGGCATTTTTCGGCGGGGAATGTGGCGCGCGGGCTGGATCTGGGGTGTGCGGTGGGGAGGTCGGCATTTGAGATGGCGCGGACTTGTGACGAGGTGGTGGGGATTGATTATTCGTCGGCGTTTGTGGCGGCGGCGGCGCGGCTGGCGGCCGGCGGGGAGGTGGCTTACGAGCGGCTGGAGGAGGCGGCGGTGGTGACCGGGCTGGCGGCGCGGCTGCCGGGCGGGGTCGATGGATCGAAGGTCCGGTTCGAGCAGGGGGATGCGATGGATTTGCGGGCGGATTTGGGGAGTTTCGACCGGGTGCATGCGGCGAATCTGCTGTGCCGGCTGGGGCGGCCGATGCGCTTGCTGGAGCGGCTGCCGGAGCTGGTGAAGCCGGGTGGCGAGCTGGTGATGGCGACGCCGTGCACGTGGCTGGAGGAATTCACGCCGAAGGAGAACTGGCCGCCGTGCGCGACGGTCGACTGGCTGAAGGCGGAGTTGGGGGCGGCGTTTGCGCTGGCGGGTGAGGCCGAGGAGGAGTTTTTGATTCGTGAGACGGCGCGGAAGTTCCAGTGGACGAGTTCGCTGGTGACGGTTTGGCGGCGCAATGGATAAGCAGGAAAGGATAAGCAGGAAAGGAGATGGCGATGGGTGGCAATGTTCCTCAACTTGGTTTGGCGGCGACGGCATTGAGCCTGACGCCGATTCTGGCGGCGGGTTGGTTTTACCACCGGTGGTGCGGCGGCGGGCGGATGCTGGCGTATGCGACGGGGCGGATGCTGGTGCAGCTGCTGGCGATCGGGTTTGTCCTGGTCTATCTGTTTGAGAACCCGCATCCGGCGATGTGCCTGCTGATTCTGGCGGTGGTGATGTCGACCTCGGCGTGGATCGCGCTGCGCCATGTGAAGATGGAGGGGAGGCGGTATTTTCCGGTGTTGTTGGCGGCGCTGGCGCTGGGCGGCCTGCCGGTGCTGGTGCTGGATTTGCTGGTCGTGCAGCAGGGGAGGATGGAGTATCTGCCGAAGTTTTTCATACCGCTGGCGGGCATGGTTTTCGGGAGTTCGATGAACATTCTGAGTCTGGCGGCGGAGCGGTTTGAGGCGGAGCGGAAACGCGGTGCGGGCTTCGAGCAGGCGCGCAACGTGGCATTCCGGGCCTCGATGATTCCGCGGATCAACTCGTATCTGGCGGTGGGGATGGTTTCGCTGCCGGGGATGATGACCGGGCAGATTCTGGCGGGGATTTCACCGCTGGTGGCGGTGCGCTATCAGATCCTGATCATGGCGATGATCATGGGGAGCTCCGCGATGACGGTGGCGTGTTATTTCGTGCTGAACCGCAAGACGCTGGAGGAAGGCGCGGCGGGGAGCGGAGAGGCGGGCGGGGATGGCGGGGCTTAGCGCAGCAGCGATGGCCGGTTGGACTTGGTGATGTGGGGCGGCTTGAGGTAGAGCGGTTGGGGGATGGCGCGGGACCAGGCGGCGCGGGTGGGTTCGTCGGAGGACTGCCATGCCTGCCAGAGGAGGGTGGCGTCGGGGAACTGGTGGGAGATGGCGGCCTGCAGGGGGTCGGGCAGCGGGAAGCGGTCGGCGGCTTCGAAGGCGAAGACGGGGATGTGTTTTTCCGCGGCGGCGGTGACGCTTTCCAGCAGTGTGGCGGCATCGCAGATGGCGGGTTCGGTGACGAGCTGGTGGCGGTTGATTTCCGCGGTCCAGTAGGTGCCGCGGCGGGCGTCGCCGATGGCGAGGCAGGCGGCGCCGTTGTCGGCTGCGGGGACGGCGAGGATGGAGGGGATGGCGACGCAGGGGCATGCGCATGTGATGGCGATGCCCTGGGCGGCGGCGATGCCGACGCGGGTGCCGCTGTAGCTGCCGGGGCCGGAGCCGACGAGGACCAGGCCGATGTCGCTGGCGCTGGCGCTGGCGGGATTTCCGGCGGAGCCGTGAAGGAGCTCTGCGAGGGGCGCGAAGAGTTTGGCGTTGTGGTTGCGGTCGCTGCGGAATTCGCGGCGGGTGATGGAGCCATCGGCGCGGACGAGGGCGACGGAGGCTTGGGGAGTGGAAGTTTCGAAAACGAGTGTGGCGGTGGCGTGCACGGGCGGATGGTAGGGATTGCGGGGGAGGGGTGGGAAGGATGATTGCGGTGCGGCGCGGGAGATGAGAGACTCCGGCGGATTTGAAAGGGGAGTGGGAAAACGATTTGCCGGAGCGGCTGGGGCCGATGACGGTGAAGGAACTGCGCCAGAGTCTGCGGCGCGGGAGTTTTGTGATTCCGTTTATCGGGATTCACGTGCTGGCGGTGATTGCGATGGGTGCGGAGTTTGCGCGGGGGGATGCGGGCGGGACATCCGAATACATCGGGGCGATGAATCCGTGGGTGCTGGTGAATTCCGGGCCGTTCTGGATGGTGGTGGGTGCGGTGTGTCTGGTGTTGCTGCCGCTGGGGGGGCTGGCGCTGATGGGGCAGGAGATGGAGGATGGCAACCGGGAGCTGCTGTTGCTGACGAGTCTGGACCGGAGGAAGGTGGTGTGGGGGAAATTTTTCGCGTTGTGGGGGTTGACGGTGGTGACGTTTGTCTCGCTGATGCCGTATGTGGTGGTCCGGTATCTGGTGGGTGGGGTGGAGTGGTGGCACGAGTTGGTGCGTGCGGTGACGGTGTTGGCCGGGGCGGCGATGATCGGCGCGGGGGCGATCGGGGCATCGTCCTTCCGGGGGATGGGGGCGCGGACGGCGGTGTTTGTGTTGTTTGTGTTTTCGATGTTTTTCGGCTGTCTGATTCCGATGGCCGGGGCGGCGGCGGTTGGCCGCGGGATGGGGGTGTTTTACCACGTCACGGCGATTTGCGCGGTGGTGTGCTATACGATCGCCGGGCTGGCGCTGGCGAGGTCGCGGCTGCGGGTGGCGGTGATGGCATATGAGGTGAACCCTGGGAATCTGCCGGTGGCGCTGTTGATTTTCGCGCCGTTTGCGATCGGTCTGGCGACCGCAGTGACTCTGGGGGTGGGCGGATTTGTGGCGCTTTTGCTGGTGGCGTTGGTGGCGTGGAAGGGGGATTCGAAATCCAAGCCCGGGCCGAACGTGTGGACCGTCAATTATTGAGTCAGGAAGCGGCTTTCGCCGTTTGGGATTTGTCGGTTTTCGCTTGTTTCTCCGCGCGTTTCGGGAGGAACGGCCGGATGAGGGATTCCTCGAGGTCAAAGGTGCCGGCGAAGTCTTCGCGGTTGTCGGATTCCTGTTTGCCGAAGACTTGTTCCTCGATGAGGAGGAAGACCATGTCGCCGACGTCGGGGCATTGGCGGATGCCCCATTCGCGCATGAGGGTGGAGGCCATGGGGCCGAACTGGTCGAGCGCGAAGTCGCGGAATCCTTCGAGGAGTTCGGGGCCGCTGACGTGGCGGGCCTGGCCGGCGTTTTTCTCGGCGATGCGTTTGAGGGTGAAGTCGAGGGCGTCCTTGAGGAAGAAATAGGCGTGGGCGTCGAAGCGTTTGTCACGCATCAGAATGTTGGCCACGGATTCTTCGAACTGGACTGCCTGCATGGGGGGAATTTGCCGGAAATTGCGCGGCATGTCAAAACCGGATAGGACGGGGGAGGCCGGATCAGGGTGCGGGATGCCCGCGGGATTTCCCGGATTTTCACGGGACGGGCGGATTTTTCCGGGGGAGGATTTGGGGGTTTGGGAATTCGGTTGGTGGCGATGGCGGGCCTTGCCGTGCCGCGCGGGGGGCCCTAGGTTCGGGGCGTGCCGGCACTGGTGCCCGTGGTCATGGCGACCCCGGGCCGGTGGGCTCCCGAGTCATCCGGACCGGCAGATCCGCACGGATGCGGCACGGGTCCCATGGAGCAACGCCACGCCGTTTTCCCCGAACCTCACGAAACGAACCGATGATACGAACCACGCAAGGAACCGTCCTACGAATCGCCGCCACCGCTGTTGCCGCCGTCCTGTGCGGCATGACTCCAGTGATGGCGAAACAGCCCCTGAAGGTCTACATCATGGCCGGTCAGTCGAACATGGTCGGGACGGGAGGGATCAAGACCTTCGACCACATCGGGGACGATCCCGAGACCGCGCCCCTGCTGGAGAAGATGCTGGGGCCGGACGGCAAGCCGAAGGTGTGCGAGCGGGTTTGGATTTCGTCGCTGAATGGCAAGATGAACCAGCTGGGCGGTGAGGGGTTTGGCAAGCTGACGGCCGGCTACGGCGTGCGCAGGAAGGATCCGGCGGAGCCCGACGAGTTCATCGGGCCGGAGTATTTGTTCGGGATCACCATGGAGGAGTCCCACGACGGGCCGATCCTGATCATCAAGACCGCGTGGGGCGGGCAGAATCTGAGCGCGGACTACCGGTCGCCGGGGTCGGGTCCGTATGTGCTGAATGACTGGCAGGTGAAGAAGTTCACCGAGAAGGGCCGGCTCGAGGAGGTCAAGGCGCAGAAGAAGGAGGCGACGGGGCGGAACTATCGCTACATGGTGGATCACGTGCGCAAGGTGCTGGGAGACATCAAGCGGGTTTACCCGGACTACGATGCGGAGGCGGGTTACGAGTTGTCGGGGTTCGTGTGGTTCCAGGGATGGAATGATTTCTCGGACACCGGCACCTATCAGGATAGTCTCGGTGACAAGCAGTATGACGCATACAGCCGGCTTTTGGCGCAGTTCATCCGGGACGTGCGCAAGGATCTTAAAGCCCCCGGGCTGCCCTTTGTGATTGGCGTGATCGGGGTTTACGGGGACTACACGCCGGGCACCTTCAACGTGGTGAATCATTCGGACCGGCGGATGAAGTTGTTCCGCAAGGCGATGGCGGCGCCGGCGGAAATGGACGAGTTCAAGGGAAGCGTCGTTGCGGTGCAGACCGCGCCGTTCCGGGAGAATGCGCTTGGGTTCATCGACCAGAAACAACTCAAGGTGAAGGCGATGGGCAGGAAACTGGCGAAACAGCACGCCGACGGGCCGAACGCCGATGGCTCGATGACCGCGGAGCAGCGGAGAGCCTACATCGATGCCTACCGGGCCAAGTTGATGACTCCGGAGGAGATCGCGCTGTGGGAGCGCGCCACCTCGATCGGCGGGTTCATCCACTACTACGGCTCGGCGAAGTTCCATGCCCAGGCTGGCACGGCATTCGCCAAGGCGATGCTCGAGCTGGAGAAGAAGTAGGACGACCGCAGTGGCGGGGCGTCCGCGACCGGTCGCCCGCGTGAACTGGTGTCCGGGCGGGGTGGGTTGGATTCAGCGTCCGCTGGGATTGCCATCCTGCTGCAGCCGGACCTATTGGAGCAACGTCCCTGGGGCCAGCCCGGTTTGTTGTGCGGGCTTGGGGGTCAGCCGTTGATGGCGACGGCGATGATCGCGATGACGATGAGGCCGAGGATGACGGCGATGGTGATTTTGGCCCAGCTGAGCGGGTGTTCGCCGGCCATTTTTCCGGTGTAGCCGTTGACGACGACCTGGAAGTTTTTGGTGCCGTAGGTGTAGCTGGCGAGCCAGACGGGGACGAGGATGTGTTTGAAGGTCCGGCCGTGGTAGGTGCTGGAGACGCGGAGGTTGCGCTGGGTGTCACCGGGGACGTCGCGCGAGCAGAGTTGGCGGATGACGTTGTCCATCTGGGATTTGCTGGTGGTGGCGGCCTGGCGGAGGTCGACCTGGTAGCGTTCGACGGTCCAGCCGCGGACGTAGGCGGGTTCGTAGGGTTTGAGGTCGGTGAGGGTGGGGAACGGTTCGACCTTTCGCAGCAGGGCGGTGTGGACGCCGACGGTGCCGGGGACGGCGTCGTCATCGAAGAAGTGGGAGAGCGATCCGGACGAGCGTTTCCAGCGGGTGCGGCGGACGCGCTGGGTGGTGGATTTGCCGTTGGGCCCGCGGACTCTGCGGGTTTCGTAGTAGTAGTAGCCGGATTCGGCGGTCCATTGGGCGTCGACGTGGGCGTCGAAGGTCCAGTAGGGGAGGTAGATGCCCTTGAGGGTGTCGGTGAGGGCGGCCTTTTTGAGTTTGTTGGGTGCCCAGAAGCGGGAGCCGTACCATTGGCGCAGCTGGTCGCGGACCTGGGAGTTGGAGATCACGGCGGGCAGCAGGCTTTCCGGCGTGATGGCGTCGGTGAGGTCATCGGTGGGGACGATGGCGGGGGATCCGCAGAAGTCGCAGCGCTGGGCGGCGCGGTCGGAGTCGAAGACGGAAATGGCGTGGCAGCTTTCGCATTTGACCGATGTTTTCTGTTCGCCGAGGCCGCGTTGCTCATCGGTGATGGCGGCGAGGGCCTCGGCGAGGTCGTGTTCGACGATGGCGGCGCCGACGGGGGTTTCGCCATCGGACCAGGGCACGATGGTGCCGCAGTAGGGGCAGACGAGTGCCTGTTTTTTGGGATTCCATTCGGCATCCCCGCCGCATTCCGGGCAGGGATGCTTCCGCAACGCGCTGACTTCCGCCATGTCCGGGGTGCTACTCGGCGAGGAAGGATTCGAGGGCGGCTTTGGTGATGCGCCAAGTGGAGCCGATTTTCTTGCCCTTGAGGTCACCGGCTTCGAGGGTCGAGAGCACGTCGGATTCCGAGACGCCGAGGGCTTCGGCGGCTTGTGCGGGTGACATCAGGGTGGGAAGCATGCCGGCGGCGGCGGGTGCTGCTGTGGCGGCCGGCGATTGGCCGGGGAGTGGCGGGGGTGTGGCGCCCATGTTCATGGAATTCATCATTTGCTGGGCGAGTCCGAAGCCCATGGCCATTTGGGCGGGCATGGCGGCGGCTGAGTCTCCGCCACCTGCGGCGGTCATGGATTCGGCCATTTGGAATTTCACGTAGTCGTTGAGGTTTCCGATGACGGACATGGACGAGCGTTTGTCGATGGCTTCCTCGACTTCGGGCGGAACGGAGACGTTTTCGACGATGAAGCTGGTGATCTCGATGCCGTATTTTTTGGAGACCTCCGGGTTGATGATGGGGAGCAGGGCATCGCCGAGTTCGGAGTAGCGGGTGGCGACGTCGATGGCGGGGACGCCGCAGGAGGCGAGGGCTTCGGAGAAGACCGAGACGATGCGGGAGCGCATGGTGTCGTTGAATTCATCGAGCCGGAAGTGGTGGTCGGTGCCGGCGACTTCCTTGAGGAAGACGGGCGGGTTGACGATTTTGAAGTCGAAGGTGCCGAAGGAGCGGAGGCGGACGACGCCGAGTTCCTTGTCGCGCATCATGACGGGGTTGGCGGTGCCCCATTTGTTGCCGGTGAAGAGGCGGGTGGTGACGTAGTAGACGTCCGCCTTGAAGGGGGATTCGAGACCGTATTTCCATCCTTTGAGTCTGGTGAGGATGGGGATGTTTTCGGTGACCAGGGAGTATTTGCCGGGCGAGAAGCAGTCGCCGTATTGGCCGAGGTAGACGAACTGGGCGGCCTGGCTTTCGCGGACGATGAGCTGGGCGCCGTTTTTGATGGCGTGATCCTCGTCCGGGAAGCGCCATGAGAGGGTGTCCCGGGAGTCGTCGTTGAACTCGATGATCTCGAGCAGTTCGCCTTTGATGAAGTCTAGGATAGCCATAAGGTAATGTGGGGAGTTTGACTAAGGGACTACATGCGGTGGGACGGGATGGAAAGGGGAATTTGAGCGTGGGTTTGTAGTGGCCGGAGGCTTCCGCTGGGTCAGGCGGGTTCCTCTTCGTCCGGCAGCATGGGCAGTTCGTTGAGGGACTGCTTGTAGAGTTTTTCGTTGAACGGGCGGTTGCGTTTGAGCATGTCGGCCATTTGCTCGCCGAGCACGATGGCGATCTGGATTTTGGCGTCGGATTCGGAGAGTCCGGATTTGACGAGGCGTGCGAGGGTCTTGGTCACGTAGGGGGTTTTGGGGGACGTGAGTTGTTGCTCGACGGCGTTGAGCATTTCGGCGGGGATTGGTTCTTCTGAGGACATGGGCTGGGGAATGACAGATTCTGTGTCACTGGATGTCAAGGGAGGTGGGTGGCTCTGCGGTTTGATATTTTAAAAAGATGATGGGTTGCAGGCGGTGCGGGGTGGATTTGTAAAGTGCTCAGGAACAGGGGTTTGCGGGGATTTGGTGGAATTATTCAGCGGGGACGACTCCCGACTGGTCAAAATGTTCAAAAAATAATGCAAATAGACTTGTAAATCTTTCCAAAATTTCGTATTTCATTAGTTATCAAACGTGCTTGATAGCGCGCTCATTTACCTGCGAACACACCTGACCATCACCTACACACACAACTGCTAACAAAGTCTGACACCCAGCGAACCGATCCGGATGACGAGTCCCGTTGTCATCCGGGGAGCAGGAAGCGGCATTGTCCCACCCTGGAAGGAGCGTCCGGAATTCACCCTCCGGATCCTTCCTTTTCCGCCCCCTGCTGACCGTCTTTTTGGATTTGTCCCAAATTAGGATCCACGGACGGAGCGGCCTCGCTTTCAGCACCCTCACAACCAGCCATGACCACCAACCGCTTGGCCCGACGGGCCAACCCGGACGGAGGGATGATTCCTTGCGTCCACGTCCCAGCGGTGGGGGAAACCGAAGGTCGGTTTTCCCGCCGCGTCGCGAAGCATTTTGCCATCGCGTTGATATCCACCTGTATTGCCCTGACGAGTGAAGCGAGTGCGCTTTCACTGAGATGGGTTGAGAATCCCGAGCCGGACGTCGCGACGTATGAAGTGACGTACGGGACGAGTCCCGACGAGATGACGGAGGTCATCGATTCCGGCGGCGAGACGGCGGTTTCGCTGACGGGCCTGCAGGCGGGCGTCACGTATTATTTTGCGGTCGCGGCGATCAACACGTCCGGCTTGAAGAGTGAGCCATCGGAGGTGGTTTCCTATGAGTTGGCGGTGGATGAGGAGAATCTGGCGGAGATTCCGTCCGGCGGATGGTCTTGGATTGATGCGGACAGCCATGAGTCCGGCGAGTATGGGCCGGACAAGGCGTTTGACGGTGATGTGGGCACGATTTGGCACAGTGCGTGGTCGGATGGCGGGGATGAGCTGCCACATGAGCTGACGGTTGACCTGGGCGGGACGTATCCGGTGACGGGGTTCCGCTATCTGCCGCGGCAGGACCAGATGCGGGTCGGAGAAGTCGGCGGGTATGAATTTTACCTGAGTGCGGACGGTGTGGACTGGGGAAAGCCGGCGGCGTCCGGGGTTTTTGAGTTCACGAAGGATGAGAAGCAGGTGGTGTTTCTGGGGCAGGACGCGCGGTATGTGCGGTTTGTCGCGCTGAGTGATCAGAGCGGCGGGAAATACACGGCGGTTGCGGAGTTGGTGATTCTGGCGGATGCCGGTGCGATGGGGACGGCGAATGCGGCTCCCGTGGCGGCTGACCTGGCGGTAGCGGCGGTCGAGGATACGGCGGTGGAGATCGAGCTGAGTGCCGCAGATGCGGATGATGAGGTGCTCGACTATGCGGTGGTTGGTCTGCCGGGGCACGGGACGCTGACGGGGAGCGCACCGCAGCTGGTCTACACGCCGGACGCCGACTACCACGGGACGGATTCGTTCACGTTCCGGGCGGATGACGGCACTGCGGTTTCGAATCTGGCGACGGTGACGCTGAGCGTGGAGGCGGTGAATGATGCGCCGGTGGCGCTCGGCGGGCTGGTGACGGTGGAGGAGGATAGTCCGGTGCGGATCATTCTGAATGGATCTGACGCGGATGGAGATCCGCTGGTCTATTCGGTGATCGGGCTGCCTTCGCACGGGGTCTTGTCCGGCACTCCGACGAACCTCACCTACACGCCGACGGCGGATTTTCACGGGGCGGATTTTCTATCGTTCCGTGTGAGTGACGGCACCGCGTATTCGAGTGTGGAGAAGGTGGAGATCGAGGTGGAGGCGGTGAACGACGCGCCGGTGGCCGCTGGTCTCACAATCGAAACGATGGAGGACACGGATGTTCCGGTGGTGTTGTCCGCGACGGATGCGGAGGGGGATTCGATGACGTATGTGGTGGTTTCCCAACCGGAGCACGGCACTCTGTCAGGGGTGGCGCCGGACCTGAGTTTCCGGCCGGATGCGGATTTTTCCGGCACCGACACGTTCAGTTACAGCGCCAACGACGGGTATGATGTTTCCGAGCCGGCGACGGTAACGATCACGGTGGTGCCGGTGAACGACCCGCCGGTGGCCGCCGGCAGCGTGGTGGAGACCGACGAGGATTGTCCCGTGCGGGTGGTGTTGAATGCGGGTGACGCGGACGGCGACGTGCTCGTGTATTCGGTGGTCGGCCTGCCGGTGAACGGGAGCCTTTCCGGCTCGCCGACGGATTTGACCTACACGCCGGACGAGAATTTCCACGGTTCCGACTTCCTGCAGTTTCTGGTGAGGGACGGGACGTCGCGATCCGAGGTCGCGCTGGTGGAGTTGCAGGTTGCGGCGGTGAATGACGCGCCGGTCGCCGCCGATGGAGTGGTGGCAACGAGCGAGGGCATGCCGGTTTCGCTGTCGCTATCCGCGAGCGACGTGGATGGGGATGCGCTGGAGTTCCAGGTGGTGGACGGCCCGCTGAACGGCACGCTTTCGGGGACGGCTCCGGACCTGGGCTACACGCCGTATTCCGGGTTCACCGGATCGGATTCGGTGAGCTTTATCGCCAGCGACGGCGAGGCGGAATCCGCGGTCGCGGTGGTTTCCATCACCGTCGAGCCGGATGCGGATCGGGGGACTTCGGAGATTGCGCGGGACGGTTGGTCGGTGAGCTTCGTCGACAGCCAGGATGCGGCGAAGTATCCGGCGGTCGACGCGATCGATGGAGACACCAGCAGCTTCTGGCATACCCGCTGGGACAGTGGTGCGACCAACCCGCCGCACGAAGTCCAGATTGATCTCGGCGCGGTCTATCAGGTGGATGGGTTCAGCGTGCTGCCGAGGCAGGATGCGAGCGATGTGGGGAACATCGGCGACTTTGAATTCCATGTCAGCGCGGATGGCGAGGACTGGGGGGCTGCGGTGGCGTCCGGGCGGTTTGCGAATACGAAAGCCGAGAAGAAGGTGACGTTTTCCGGCGTCGGGTGCCGGTATGTCCGGCTGATCGCCGTGAATGAAGTGAACGGCCACATGCATACCAGCATCGCCGAGTTGAATGTGTTCGGCGGGCCGGTTGATGACTCGTCGTCGCTGGTGGTTTCGGATCCGACGCTGGCGAGCACGCGACCGGAGCTGACGAGGCCGGATGATTTGAAAACCGGAACCAGCAAGCCGGAGGTGAGCAAGCCGGTGGTGGAGGTGACGGAGGTCTCGAAGCCAGTGGTCACCAAGCCGGGGTCGGACAAGCCGGTGACCTCGCGGCCGCAGGTCTCGAAGGTGAAGGAGGCGACGCTGGTGCCGCGCGACGACTGGGAGGTGGTTTACGTCGACAGCCAGGATGCGGCGAAGTATCCGGCGAGGAACGTCCATGACGGACTGACGAGCAGCTTTTGGCACACCCGCTGGGACAGTGCCGGGGCGACTCCGCCGCCGCATGAAATCCGGATCGACCTCGGTGGTTTCTATCAGGTGGAGGGTTTCCGTTACCTGCCGCGGCAGGACGCCAGCATGGTGGGCAACATCGGGGACTATGAGTTCTACGTCAGTGCGGACGGTGAGGACTGGGGGTCGCCGGCGACGACCGGAACCTTTGCGGACACCAAGGACGAGAAGGAGGTTTCGTTTGCCGGGGTGTTCGGGCGATACGTGCGGCTGCGGGCGCTGAACGAGACGCACGGCTACATGCACAGCAGCATGGCCGAGTTCAACGTGCTGGGCCGGGAGGCGGATAACAGCATACCCGGGGCGGATGATTTCACCGTGGAGGTCGATCAGGGGAGTTCCGCCGCCGTGCTGCTGACAGGCAGCGATCCGGATGGGGACGCGCTTGATTTCACGGTTGAGAGCGGGCCGGCGCACGGGACCTTGAGCGGGACGGCTCCCGAGCTGACTTACACACCCGAGCCCGATTATTTCGGCGGCGACTCCTTCAGCTACACGGCGAGTGATGGCGTGGTGACTTCTGCCGCAGCTGTGGTGGAGATCGTGGTGGTCCGGACCGAGGTGGCTGAGGTGGCTGTGGAAAGCGTGGAAAGCGTGGAAAGCGTGGAAGCCGAAGAGGCCCCGGATCCCGGGCTTGAGTCGGTGGTTTTCACCCGTGCGGATGCGTTGGCGGATGACGCCGTGCTGACGATCGACGTCGATATCGATGCCGAGGGGGTGCCGCTGCCATGGAGCGTGAAACAACTGGGTGGTGACGAACTGGCGATGCCGGCGACGCATGGCGATGAGGGCATGACCCTGCAGGGGGCCGGCCACCTGGACGGGAAACGCGATGGCGGGACTTTCGTCTGGCGCGTGTTGCGGGGCGACGGGCGGATATCGGCGAGGGTTCGGGATTTCAGCGCGACCGCTGTGGACGGGCAGGCCGGCGTGATGATCCGTGATTCACTGGCGGCGAACTCGAAGTATGTGTTTCTGGGGGTCGACGGGTCCCGGACCTACCAGTGGATGCGGAGAAACCTGACCAACGCCGAGCAGAAATCCACGGCCAAGGGCGAAGCGGTGGTGCCGGACGTCTGGGTCCGCCTGAAGCGCGACGGCGAACGCGTGATCTCGTTCACGAGCCACGACGGCAAGGAGTGGGAAAAGGTGGCCTCGAGCAACGTCGAGTTCGGCAAGAGTTGCTACATCGGCCTGATGGTCGGCGGCGAGGATGACGAACCGGGCGAGGCAAGCTTCGGCAAGGTGAAGGTCCAGCCGTGACGGGTCAGTGACGGATCATTCGGTGGCGGTTTCCGGCGCCTCCGGTTCGGCGGGCTGCACGTCTTCCTCCTCGAGCAGGGGGGCGATGAGCGGCACGCCGATTTCCCCGGCCGTCAGTTTGCGGAGTTCTTCGAATTCCTCGACGCTGGCCATGGCCTTGGCGATGTCGGCGGCGGGCATGCGCTGCTTGAGGAAGCGGATCAACTGGGTGGCTTGGTGGTTCTTTTGTTTTCGGGCGAGCTCGGCCCACTTGTAGGCTTCGACGTCATCTTTCGGGACGCCGGCGCCGGAGAGGTGCATGCGGGCGAGTTGGAGCTGGGCGTCGGCGCGGCCCTGGTCGGCAGCGAGGCGGAACCAGCTTGCCGCGGTGGGACTGTCGCGGCGCAGTCCGCGGCCGCCCAGATAGAGGGTTCCGAGTTTCCACTGTGCGGCGGCGTCTCCCTGGACTGCGGCGTTTTCGTACCACTTTGCGGCTTCCGGGATATCTTTTTTGACGCCGGTTCCGGTTTCGTATGCGGTTGCGGCCTGGACTTGTGCCACGGTGTCGCCCTGATTGGCTTTGGCGAGGGTTTGCTCAAACTCGCTGCCGCGGAGGTGGCTGGAGAGCGCGCAGAGCAGGACGGGGAGGAGAGGATTGAGCATTCTCATCATGTTCCCATTCGAGCATTCGGAGGGCGGAACGCCAAGACGGATTTGCAGCTGATGATATGTGGATGGATTGGTGGTCCGGATTGCGGAAAGAAAACCCCGGGATTGTCACCGCAGTGCTTGTCAAAAGCGCGGGCTTGTCGAAACTACGAGGGTCAGCGATCCCCGCCACGGGCGGGAAACCTGCGAATCACCCATGCATTTCATCGGCATTGAGATCGGTCACGGCGGCACGCGCGCCGTGGCTCTTGATTTGGAATCGGCGGCCATCCGCGCCGAGGCCTGGGTGACGCACGACTGGATCGAAGGGCTGCCAGCCGGATACCGCGAACAGGATCCGGCGCAGTGGATCGAGGCCACGGCTGGAGCGGTGCGCCAGTGCGTGCAGGCGCTCGGCGACCAGAAGGACCGGGTTGCCGCGATCGGCGTGGCCGGTCCGGGAAGAGGGCTGGTGTTGCTCGACGAGGAGCACCGGATCATCCGGCCGTCGAAACTCGCGGGGGACAGCTCGGTGAAACGCCAGGCGGACGAGATCGCGCGGGCATTCGGCGGGACTCCCGGGTTGATCGAACTGGCCGGCCAGGCACCCGGCAAGGACTCCGCGGCCGCCGAGTTGTTGTGGCTGAAACAACACGAACCCTATCATTTTCAACGGGCGACGAATTGTCTGACTGCGCAGGATTTCATCGCCTACTGGCTGACCGGCGAGCGGGCCACCGAGGCGGGCAGCGCATCCGCGACCGGGCTGCTGGACATCCGCGAGCGCGAGTGGTCGAAGGAGTTGATCGAGTTCATCGATGGCGGGCTCGGCTCGTTGTTGCCACCGGTCCGGCCGTCCGACCAGCCGCGCGGCCTGCTGCGTGCGGAGCTGGCGCGTGAATGGGGCTTGTCCGAGCTGGTGCAGGTGGGTGCCTGCAGCTCCGCGCCGATGTTGTCCGCGCTTGCCGCCGGCTGCGTGGTCAAGGGAACGGTGGCCGTGGAACTTGGCGCGACCGGGGTGATCGTCGGTGTGGGTGACGAGCCGGTGATCGATCTTCGCGGCGAGATTTCCCCGCTGTGCAGTGCCACGGGCGGCTGGCTGGGGCTGGCGGAAACGAACAACTCGGCCGTCGCTCCCGAAGTCCTGCGCCGCCACTACGGGTGGTCCGCCGGGCAGTTTGAATCGATGATGGCCTCGGTTTCCGCGGGGGCGGATGGCCTGCTCCTGTTGCCGTATTTCACCGGTGAGAACATGCCGAGGCTGCCGGAGGGATGTGGCGTGCTGCACGGCATGACTGCGGGAAACTTCACCCCGGCGCACATGGCGCGAGCGGTTGCGGAGGGCGTCGCGCTCGGGATGGGGTATGCCATGAGCTGCCTGCGGGACCTCGGGTTCGACCCGCCGGAAATCCGCCTGCTCGGGCCGGGAGTGGTGAGCCCGACGATGCGCCAGCTGCTGGCGGACGTGCTGGGCGCGCCGGTGGTCCCGGTGTCCAGCCGCCAGGGTGCGGCGGTGGGCGCGGCGATGCAGGCGGCGGTCTGCTTTTTCCACGAATGCGGCGAGTCGCTGGATTTCGGAGAAGTCGCGAGTTATCTTGTCGCCGGCGACGGTGAAGCGCGCTGCGAGCCGGATCCCTCGAAGGTTGATTTCTATCAGGAACTGATGTCGCGCCAGCAATATCTCGTCGACACCCTGCACCCCGCCGGATTCATCTAACTGAAATGGCAGCGAGGAAAAGCAGTGAGGTCCGGGGGAACCGGAAGAGTGCGATGATCGGCACGGCCGCCGGATGGGTGATGAAGTTGCTTGCCGCGACGCTGCGCATGAAGGTGCACGACCGCTGCGGGATCCGGGATACGGACAATCCGGAGCGGGTGGTTTACCTGCTGTGGCACAATCGGTTTTTTTCGGTGCCTCCGGCGCGGCTCAAGCTCGGCAACCGCGCGCGCGGGCTGACGATTCTGACGAGTGCGAGTCACGATGGTGACATGGTGGCGCATGCGATGGGGGTGTTCGGATTCAAGCACGTCCGCGGTTCGTCATCGAGACGCGGGGTGGCGGCGTTGATCGGTCTGAAACGTGCGCTGAAGGGAGGCAACGACATCTGCATCACTCCGGACGGCCCGCGCGGTCCGCGATACAAGATGCATCCCGGAGCGCTGAAGCTTGCCGAGTCGACCGGTGCGCCGCTGGTGCCGATTCACGCGGTTTTCTCCAGCGCATGGCGCTTGAAAACATGGGACCGATTCGTCATTCCGAAGCCGTTCAGCCGGATTGAAGTCACCTTTGGCGAGCCGATCCACGTCGATCGCGGCTTGGATCCCGCCGCCTTTGACGCCAAACTTCGCGAGGTCGAGGCCGTCATGATCGACGGCACCGACGACGCCTGAAACCCCCGCCCACTACCGCCATGTCCAAGCCCCAGATTCTTGATGGAAAAGCCGTCGCCGCCAGCGTGCTCGACGAGTGCAGAACCGAAGCCGCCGAACTCGTGAAAAACGGCATCACGCCCGGGCTCGCGGTCGTGCTGGTCGGTGAGGACCCGGCGTCGCAGGTTTACGTCGGATCGAAAGTCCGGGCCTGCGGGGAACTCGGGTTCCACTCGAAGAAGATCGAACTGCCGGCGGAAACGACGCAGGACGAGCTGCTCAAGGTGGTGCTGGAGCTCAACGCGGATCCGTCCGTGCACGGTATCCTGGTGCAGTCGCCGCCGCCGCCGCACATCGATGAGGAGGCGATCGTGCGGGCGATCGATTCGCGCAAGGACGTCGATGGATTCCACCCGGAGAACGTGGCCAAGCTCGCGCTCGAAGACCCGACCGGATTCGTGCCCTGCACACCGGCCGGCTGCATGAAGCTGCTCGAGGTTTCCGGCATCGACACCTCTGGCAAGGAAGCCGTGGTGATCGGCCGCAGCATGATCGTCGGCAAGCCGATGGCGCTGCTGCTCGTTTCCAAGAAGGCGAACGCCACCGTGACCATCGCCCATTCCCGCACTGCGGACCTGCCCGGCGTCTGCCGCCGCGCGGACATCGTGGTTGCCGCCGTCGGCCGGCCGGAAATGGTCAAGGCGGACTGGATAAAGCCGGGAGCGGTGGTGATCGACGTCGGCATCAACCGGGTCGATGACGCGAGCAAAAAGCGCGGCTACCGGCTGACGGGAGATGTGGCCTACGAGGAAGTGGCGCCGCTTTGTTCGGCGATCACGCCGGTCCCCGGCGGAGTGGGGCCGATGACGATCGCGATGCTGATGCGCAACACGCTGCAGGCCGCGAAACAACTCGGCTGAAATCGGATTTTTTTCCGCCATGAGGATACTCGTCACCGGAGCCTCCGGCCTGCTGGGCAACGCCGTTGCGGAGGCGGCGGTCGAGGCCGGGCACCAGGTCATCGCCGTTTCCAATACCAATCCGGCGACGGTGATCGGGGTGGCGCGGGCCGAGTTGATCGAGGGCACGGATGGCGACGCCTTCACCGGTCTTTGCTGTGGCCTGAGGCCTGCGGTGATCATCAACTGCGCCGCGCTTTCCAACCCGGCGAGCGTCGACGAGCGGCCGGAGGAAGCGCAGGCGATCAACGTGGCGATGCCCGGCATGCTGGCGGGGCTGGCCTACGAGCTGGACGCGAGGTTCCTGCACATTTCCACCGACATGGTTTTCGACGGCCTGGCGGAGCATCCGTATGGGGCGGGTGACGCGACCAACCCGAGCAACCTCTACGGCCAGACCAAGCTGGATTCGGAAGACGAGGTGCTGGAGACGTATCCGGCGGGCTCCGCGGTGCTGCGCATCCCGATCCTGATGGGCAACAGCCCCGGCGGCGGGCGCAGCCTGCACGAGAAGCTGCTGGGCGCGATCCGCGACGGCGGGCGGCCGAAGCTTTTCACCGATGAGATCCGGCAGCCGTGCTCGGTGACGAATGTTGCGAGCGTGCTGCTGGAGCTCGCGGTCCGGCGCGAGCTGACCGGGGTGTTCCACTGGGCGGGTGCGGATCGAATGAGCCGCTACGACATCGGGCTGGCGATCGTGCGGAAATTCGGCCTTCCGGAGGACTCGGTGGAAGCGGTTTCCCTGCGCGATGATCCGGCGTTTGCGCGGCGGCCGGCGCGGCTGACCTTTGACACCGGGCCGTTGGAGGCTGCGTTGGAAACGCGGCCGGCGGGATTTGCCGAGCAGCTCGCCGAGCTGCGGGCGATCTGACCGCTGCGGGCGGGTGATGCGTCCTTGCCGCTCGCCTCAGAACTGCGGGGCGGCGACGGTGGAGCGTTCGCGTTCCTCGATGCGGCGGCTGAGGATGCGGTCGGCGATTTCACGGACCATTTCGGAGAGCAGCAGCCAGAGGTGGGAGCCCTCGCGGTAGTCGGCGGGGGCGATGTGTTTGACGCGGTTGGCGTGGGCGGAGAGCTGGTAGCACTTGCGGAACGAGCGGCCGGATTCGTCTTCCGGGTTGTAGACGGCGATGGCGTGGCCGCCGGCCTTGCTCATCACGGTGAAGCACGGGACGTCGGTGGGGCCGTCGCCGACGTAGACCATGTTTTCGAAGGGGATCGGGCGTTGGTCGGGCGGCATGTGGTCGTTGACGTCCTGGTCGTAGCGCAGCATGCCCTTGTTGATGCGGAAGAGGAACTGGGTCTTGGTGGTGTGGGAGATGGCGCGTTTGGGGAAGGCGATGCGGCCTTCGGAGTCCTCGCCGTATTCGCAGCCGAAGATCGAGCGGACGTAGGGTTTGAGGCGGGAGCCGTCGAGCATGGCCTTGAGGCCGGATGAGATGATGTAGTGTTCGACGCGGATGTTGGATGCCCGGTGTTCGGTGTTGAGGGCGGATTCGGGGAGTTTTTCGAAGAGTTCGGGCAGGCCGGGGAAGAAGCCGAGGCCGGCGCCGAGTTCGGTGAGGCGGTCGTTGGTGACGTTGTCCATGCCGAGGTAGTCGAGCAGGCACTTCATGTAGGCGAGTTCGCCGTCGTATTTCTGCTCGGTGACCAGGGCGTTGCATTTGCGCCAGAATTGGGCGGGGTCGATGCCGAACTCGGGGAAGAGCACATCGTCCTGCATGTAGCGCGGACTGAGGGTCTGGTCGTAGTCGTAGACGAGTGCGATGGTATTCTGGGGAGCGGCCATGATGGTGGCGGATGGTCGCAAGGCGGGGGCGGCTGAGCAAGGAGGAATCAGGGGCGGGCGCGGGCGGCGGGTTGAGAATCATGCTTGCCCAAGCGGCGGATGCTGTGGCATCCCCGTTTCCGCCTGTGAACCGTTTTCTGCCCTATTACCGCCATCTTCGCGCCGTGAAGTGGCAGTTTCTTGTCGGTGTATCGGCCGGTTTGATCTATGCTGCGGCGAGTGGCGCGGGGCTGCCGATGATGACGAAAGTCGTGTTTCCGGTGCTGTTCGGCGAGGAGGGCGGGCAGTCGGACGGGTATGAACGATGGGTGACCGAGCAGCTCGGCGCGCTGTCCCAGGACCAGTTGCTGCTGGTGACGTGTTTGTGGATTCCGCTGGTGTTTTTGCTGCGTGCGGTGGCTTCGTATACCAACACGTATTTCATCCAGTATACCGGGATGCGGGTGCTGGAGGCGATCCGGGTGGATTTGTTCGTGAAGCTCCAGCGGCTGCCGATTTCGTTTTTCAAGGCGAACCGGACGGGCGACCTGCTGGCGCGGTTGATGAATGACACCGAGATCCTGCGGCAGATGGTGGCGCAGACGTCGAGCGACCTGATCAAGCAGCCGGCGACGTTGATTGCGGCGTTTTCGGTGCTCGGCTATCTGGCGGTGAAGGACCGGAGTTTCGCGATTGCGATGATCGCGTTGATCACGGTGCCGCTCAGTGTGAGCCTGATCCGCTGGGTGGGAAAGAAGCTGGCGGCGCGTGCGCGGAGCCTGCAGAGGCGCAGCGGTGATCTATCCGCGACGCTGACCGAGAGCCTGCAGTCGTCGGCGGAAATCCGCGCCTACAACCTGGAGGAGCGGCAGATTTCGTTGTTTCAGGGGATCGTGCGGGAGTTGTTGCTGCTCCGGATGAAGGTGGTGAAATACCGTTACGCGGTGTCGCCATCCGTCGAGCTGGTGGCCGCGACGGGCTTGGCCGCCGCCCTGTATTTCGGGGTCAAGAACGGCATGACGATGGGCGGCTTTCTGGCCTTGGGCATGGCCTTGTTCATGTCCTATGAGCCGATCAAGAAGCTCGGCAACATCCACACGTTTCTCAAGCAGGCCGAGGCGTCGCTGGAGCGCATCGAGTTCATTCTGGACCAGCCGGATTCGCAGCCGGATCCGGAGCAGCCGGTGCCCTTTGCCCGGCCGAAGGAGATGATCCGGTTTGATCACGTGTCGTTCGCGTATGAGGAGGAATCCGTGCTGCGCGAGGTGGATGCGGAGATTCCGGTCGGCACGGTGGTGGCGCTCATCGGTCCGAGTGGTGCGGGGAAATCGACCTTCGCCAACCTGATTCCGCGGTTTTACGATCCGAAATCCGGTGCGATCACCATCGACGGCACGGATTTGAGGGATTTCACCAAAGCCGATCTTCGCGACCACATCGCGGTGGTGCCGCAGATGCCCGCGTTGTTTTCCGGCACGATCATGGAGAACATCCGGATCGGGCGCCTGGATGCGAGCGACGAGGAGGTGGCGGAGGCCGCGCGCAAGGCGCACGCCGACGAGTTTGTCCGCGCGCTGCCGGACAGCTACCAGACGGAGGTGGGCGAGCGTGGCGACCAGCTCTCCGGCGGCCAGCGGCAGCGGGTGGCGATCGCCCGGGCGTTTCTGCGCGACGCGCCGATATTGATTCTCGACGAGGCGACCAGCGCGCTGGATTCCGAAAGCGAGGCGATGGTCCAGCAGGCGCTCGGCGAGCTGGTGAAGGGGCGCACGACATTCATCATCGCGCACCGGTTTTCGACGATCACCATCGCCAGCCGCGTGCTGGTCTTTGAGAAAGGCCGGATCGTGGCCGACGGAACCCACGAGCAGCTGCGTGAAACGAACGCCATTTATCAGTCGATGATGAGCGGGGTGATCTGAGGATCGGTCGCGAATGCGAGGTCAGTCCCAGCATTCGCGGGGATGCGCGTGGTGTGGAAGCCGGTGCGCGGGCAGCATCCCGCTCCCGTTTGCCGGGAATCCGATTCCATGAAGTCCGTCACCATCGCCATCACCGCCGCATTCGTCTGCCACGCCACCGCCGCCGAGAGCATCCTCAGCCCGCTCAATGAGAAGATTCCGGGCGAGTTCTCCGGCCGCCTGCAGATGCTCGGGATCTACCGGGATTTCGACCACGGCAACAACGGCCACAAAACGACGCTGGGCGCGGTGCTGGGGTATGACTCGCCGGAGGTCGCCGGGTTTGATTTCGGCGCGGCCTACCACCATGCGTTCACGTTGTTTGACGGCGGCAACGCCTCGCTGCCGCTCAACGACGACATCAGCCTGCTCAACGAGGGCTGGCTGCGCTACCATCCGGAGGCCGCCGGGCTCGAGGGGACTTCGCTGACCGCCGGGCGGAAAATTTCCAATGGCGAGGTGTTTCGCGAGGACGACTACCGGCAGAAGGCGCGCTCGATCGAGAGCATCCAGATCCAGACGACCGACATCGACGACCTGAGCCTGACCGCCGGCCACGCGATCCGGCTGTCGAACTGGATCGATGCCAGCGACCGCTGGGATTTCAACGACTTTGGCGACGTGTTCGGCACCGGATACGACACCGACGGCATCACTTGGATCGAGGGGACCTACACCGGGTTCGAGAACTGGGAGATCGCCGCGTTCAACGCCTACGCCTGGGATGTGACCAACCTCACCGGGCTGCGGGTGAAGGTTGATTTTTGCGATGAAGCGTCGCTCACCGGTTACTACCGGCACGAGGGCGACGTGGGCAAGGCGGGCGACCAGGATGCCGACGCGTTCGGGCTTTCCTACACGCAGAAAGTCGGGGGGTTCACGATCGAGCCCGGCTACTTCGGCGTCTTTGGTGACGATCTGCGCTTTCAGGAGGCCACCACCGGCATCAACCATCCGCTCGGCGTTTCCATGCTGATTTGTTCCTGCCAGTTCAACGGCGGGGCGCACACGGCGTATCTGAAGGCGTCCGGAAAGGTCGGCGACACGGTGCTCTACGCGCTCTACAACCACACCTGGCAGGAAAAGGCGGCGATCGACGGCGGCCACGAGCTGAACGTGGTGGTCAAACAACCGATTTGCGACAGCCTTTCGGTCTCGCTGAAGGGCGCGCTCGGCTACCAATACGGCGGGCCGGGACCGGACACGACCTTCACCGACGGCCGGGTGTTCCTGACCTACACGTTCTGAAGCCGGGCCGGTGGTCGCCGGCTCAGCGGCTGCGGTGTTCGGGCACTTCGAGCGCCTTGAGCACTTCGAGCGCCTTGCGGAGCTGCGGGTCGCGGTGGTGTTCTTCATCCTCGGGGGTGAGCGGAACGGGGTGGTCCGGTTGGGCGCCGCGGATGTCGTAGTTCGCGCCGGTGGCGATGTCATACCACCCGCGGAAGGGAACCTGGAGTCTGCCGACGTCCGGGATGGTGGTCTTGACGGCCGAAATCACACCGCCCGCGGTGGCGATGCCGACCAGCGGCGCGCGGTCGATGTGCTGGATGGCGTGGCAGAAGACCTCGGCATTGGAAAACGTGTTTTCGTTGCAGAGCACGACCACCGGGCCGCTCCAGGACGGCAGCGGGCGGCGGTCGACCGGGTAGCCGCGCGGGCCGCCACGCGGGATGGTGTGCGAGTGTTCCGGCTGGCAGAACATGCCGAGCAGGCGGTCCGCCTCGCGGCCGCCGATGTTGTTGCGGAGGTCGAGCACGAGCCGCTCGGACTCCAGCGATGCGCGGTAGATCTGCAGCATGAGTCGGCGCAGGGTGGTGGCGCTCATGTCCGGCACCCGCAGGTAGGTGGTGCCGGGCAGGGCGGCTTCGGTGCGCGCGGCGGCCTCGGTTTCCCGCTCGCGGGTGACGAGCGCGCGGAGGTCGGAGTAGGAAATGCACGGCAGCTCGATGCTGCGTTCGCGGCCGTCGGTGGCGCGGACCACGGCGGTGAGCCGGCGGCCGACCGCGCCATTGAAAATCCGCTGGAGGGGATAGCCGTTGGTGACCGGTTGGTCGTCGATGCGGATGATCGTTTCACCGGGGAGCGGCGGGTCGGGCAGGAGCGAGACCGGCGTGCCCGCGATGACGCGGCGGATCCGCAGCGGGGCGTCCGGGCGGGCGTCGTGGTCCTCGAACATCAACCCGGGGTGGCCGGTGGCCGATTCCGCGGCGGGCTTCGGCGAGGATTCACCGGGCCAGGCCTTCGGAGCGAACCCGAGGTGCGAGGCATTCAGTTCGCCGCGCAGCCAGCTGATCACCTGGTCGAACTGGCGCGAGTCCCGCGCTTCGCAGGCGAGCTCCTCGTATTTCAGCCGGATGGCGTCCCAATCGTGCCCGTTCATGGTCGGGTCGTAGTAGCGCTCACGCAGCGTGCGCCAGACGCGGCGGAACCCGAGGCGCAGGATGTCGGCCCGCGCGCGGGTGGCGGTGAGCGAGACCGGGAAACGCACCTGTGTCTTGGCGGTGATGACTTCCGGGGTGCCCTTCGCCCGCCACAGGAGGCTGCCGTCGGCGGCCATCCGGATCGGGATGCCCTGGCGCTTGGTGAGCGTTTCCATGCCCTTGCCGTCCGCGCCGATGCGGTAGGTTTTGCCGTGCTCCTTGTCGGTGCTCTGGAAGATCAGGGATTTCGAATCCGGCGCCCACAGCACGCGGGTGGGCTCGATGCCGCGGGTGGAAATCCGCCGCTCGGTGTGGCCGGCCGTGGGGTCGTCCGTGGTGAAATCGATGCACCACAGGGACGACTCGCCGGTCTGGTCCCGCTTGGCGTTGAAGACCAGCATGCGGCCATCGGGCGACCACCGTGGCGAGCCCTCGAAGGCCGGATGGCGGGTGAGGTTCACCGGCTTGCCACTGCCGTCGGCCGGCACCACCAGGATGTCGCGGTTCGAGTTCCGGTCTTCTGCCGCGATGGCCAGCCAGCGGCCGTCCGGCGACCAGTCGAAGGTCGGCTTGTCCCAGCACGGGTAAACGCAGCGCGCGCCGGCACCATCGGCGGCGGCCGTCCAGATGTCACCCGCGCCTTCGATCCAGGCGATCCGGGAGCCGTCCGGGCTCGGTTTGAGCCGGCCCTTGCTGACCTCGCCTTGGGTGACCTGTTGTTCGCCTGCGAGCCGGCCCCCGGTGAGGCGGGCGCGGAAGTAGTTGGCGGATAGCCCGTCGTCCCGCAGGAAATACAACCACTCGCCATCCGGTGAAAAACACACATCGTGTTCACCCTCGGAGGTGTCGGTGAGCCGCACGGCATCCCGGTCATTTCCCGGCACCAGCCACAGGTCGCCGGCGGCGGAGACCACCACCTGGCGGAGGTCGCGGGTGAAGTCCGCGCTGGCCGCCGAGCGGACCCGCCGGTGCTCGACGGAAACATCCGGCAGCGGATCGCGCGTCCAGAACTCGATCGCCGCCGCCGGTTCGTCGGTGCCCGGGCGATAGCGGAACAACTCCTTGCCGCGCCGAAAGACCATCACGCTGCCGTCCGCGGAGAGGTCCGGCGTGATCACGCCGTCGTCGTCGAAATTCGTCAGCTGCTGGTCCTTGCCGTCCTCATTTCTCAGCCACAGGTTGCCGGTGCCGTCGCGGTCAGAGACGTAGTAGAATCCCTTGCCGTCCGGCCGCCACATCGGCGAGCGGGCGTCCGCGTCCTCCGCGACCATGCACTCGAACGAGCGGTCCGCCTGCCGGTAGAGCCAGATCTGCGACGCCCGCGACCCGCGGTAGCCCTTGCGGAAAAGCAGCTCGCCGCCGCGGCTGAAGAGCACTTGGGATTCGTCCGGCGACCACGCGGTGCCGCGCACGCTGGCATCGAACAATCGACGCTCGCGCTGCTCGCCGGTGAGGTCGATCACGAGCGGCCGGGTGGCGAGGAAGCCCGGGGCCTCCCGCATGCCGCGGACCAGCGCGCGGCGGCCGTCGGCGGAAATGCAGTCGAGTTTCTGGCCCTCGCTGTGCCAGCTGTGGCGCTCGACCTCGCCGCCCGCCACCGGCACCGAGTGGACCTGCATCGACCCGCTGCGGTCGGAGCTGAAAAACACCCGGGTGCCGTCCGGGCTGAAGCGGGGAAACGAGTCGCGCGCCGGGTGCTGCACGATCCGTTTGGCCTCGCCGCCATCGACCGGGCCGGTCCACAGGTCCTGCGCCCAATCAAACACCACGGTGCGTCCGTCCGGGGAAACGGCCACCGCGGAGAAGATCTTGAGTGGCACGGCCCCCTCCGGCACGGCTGCGGTTGCGGCGGCGGCGAGGGTGGCGCCCAACCATGCGAGGACTGCAAACTTCATAGCCAGCAAGCAAGCCGTTGGCCGTGCGCTGGGCAAGTACTGAGTCCGCGGCGGCGTCGATTCCCGGCGGAGCGGCAACCGCGGGCCAGGCGGCGGAAATCCGGCCGGCACTCAGGCCGGCTCATTGAGGAACGCGACGATGCCCTCGGCGGTCTTTTTCGAAATCCCGGGGAGTTCCGCGATCGCATCCACGCTGGCGTGGCGGAGGCGGTTGACGCTGCCGAATTTCTCCAGCAGGAGTTGTTTTTTCGCCGGGCTGATGCCGGGGCAGTCGTCGAGCAGGCTCTCCCTCATGCGCCGGCGGTAGAGCAGTTCGTTGTAGTTGTTGGCGAAGCGGTGGGCTTCGTCGCGGATCCGCTGGAGCAGCTTGAGCGCGCCGCGGTCGTGCGGGATGCGGATCGATTCGGCGCGGCCGGGGACGAAGACTTCCTCGTGTTGTTTGGCCAGGCCGACGACGGGCAGGTCGTGGAGGCCGAGCTTGTGGAGTTCCTTCACGGCCATGCCGAGCTGGCCCTTGCCGCCATCGACGATGACGAGGTCGGGCAGGATGATTTTGGCGCGGCCTTCGCGGGCGAGCCGGCGCTGGGCGTCGACCGGGTTTTCCTGGTTGTGTTCGGCGTCGGGGTCGGCGGCCGAGTTTTCCAGCAGGATGCGCGAGTAGCGGCGGCGGATGACCTCGGCCATGGAGGCGAAGTCGTCCTGCCCCGTGACGGTGCGGATCCGGTAGCGGCGGTAGTTCTGGTTGTCGGGCGCGCCGTTGGTGAAGCGCACCATCGAGGCGACGATGTGGTTGGACGACACGTTCGAGATGTCGAAGCACTCCATGACTTTCGGCGGTCCGGCGAGGTGGAGTTCCTCCCCGAGTTCGGCGAGGTCCTCGAGCGGTTTCACGGTGGTCGGCACGCCGCGGCCGCGGGAAAACTGGCGTGCCGGGCGCAGGGTGACTTCGAGGTTCTGGAGCACGTCGCGGAGAGTGGCGGCTTGCTCGAAGTCGAGGTCGGCGGCGGCCTTTTCCATGTCCGAGCGCAGTCCGTCCAGCAGTTCGCGTTTCCCCTTTCCTTCGAAAATCCGGCAGGCTTCCTCGATGCGTTCGAAATACTCCTCGCGGGTGATTTTCCCGACGCATGGCGCGGAGCAGTTCCGGATGATGTCGGCGTTGCAATGTTTGTAGTCCTTTTCGCCGGGTTCGCGGGTCCGGCAGACTCGCAGGCCGAAGCTGCGGTTGAGCCACTCGAGCGTGTGGTGGAGCGCGCCGGAGTGGGGGAACGGGCCGAAATACTTCGAGCCGTCGTTCTTGCGCAGGCGGGTGGTGGAGAAACGCGGCCACGGGTCGCTGAGCTTGATCTTGAGGAGCAGGAAGCGCTTGTCGTCGCGAAACATCACGTTGTAGCGCGGCCGGTAGTCCTTGATCAGCTTTTGCTCGAGCACCAGGGACTCCTCCTCGTTGCGCACGGTGTGGATTTCGAAATCCACGATCGAGTCGATGAGCGCGCGGGTTTTCACGCTGGCACGCATTTTCCCCGACGCGCGAAAGTAGGTGGAGACGCGCTTCTTGAGGTCCTTTGCCTTGCCGACGTAGATGATCGACCCGAGACGGTCCTTCATCAGGTAAACCCCGGGTTGGTGGGGCACCTCGCGCATTTTGGCTCTGATGGTTTCGCCGATCATTCCGTGGGGCTATCGAAGACCGGATGGCGGAAAGTGCAAACGGGAAAACAAACGGGAAAACAAACGGGAGAACAAACGGGAGAACAAACGGGAGTAGGTCCGGAGTGCGCCGGCCCGGACGCACAGTCACATCGATCGTTTGACAATTTCGAATCGTCACTGATTCTATCGGCAGGAAAAGCGAGCTGCGGATCCGACTCCGCCGCAACCGCGGCAAACTCCGATGACAAACACCCATCACCGACCCTACTGCGCTGTGCTGATCCCCTGGGTCATCACGCTCGTCGCATTGGTCGGATTGAACGCGCTGGTTCCACTGCACGGGCGCGTGCGGAAGACCGACTGCTCGGACATCGCCGGTCTTTCCCAGTTGTCGGACGACGCGCAATCACCGGCGCGCGTTTCCAGCCTGCCGGTCTTTCTCGCTTCCCAGGCCTCCGGGGCCGATCTGGCGACATTCCTGACGTCGCAGTTGCTGTGCATTGAATCCCTCCGCCAGCAAGCGCCACTGGAAACCCGCGATGGAGCCATCCGCGGACGCGCCCCTCCCGCCGTGAGCTTCGCCTGATCGCGACGCCGATGCCGGACTGATTGACCCACCGTGGCAATCGTCCGTGCTCACATGCGTGCGTTCCGAATCCGGGAATCCAGCATCATCCCGGAAGTCCACGGCCCGTCCCAGCGGCGGGATCTCGAATTGGTCCGGCGTTCATCCGTCCGGCCACCCGCCCTGCCCGTCCGGCACGGCATCTCCATCAATCGATTACTTCATGAAAACTTTTCCAATCACCCCAGTTCATCCGTCCGCCCTGTGCCTCGCGCAGCAGTCGCCGCTCAACCTCAACCCCGCCCCCTTGTCATGATCCAGTGGCTTTTCCCGAAAATCATCGGCGGCAAGAACGAGCGCGAGATCAACCGCATCCGCCCGACCGTCTCCCGCATCAATGAGATCGAGGACGCGCTCCAGCGCGAACCCGCCGAAAAACTCCGGCAGCTCACCGCGGATTGGCAGCACCACCTCGCCCGCTACCACGCGCTCGATGCTCCGCCGAAGTCGCTGCTGGAAACGATGGACCCCGCCGGCCTCAGCGCCGCCGCCGCGTCGATCGAGGCCCGCTTGGCAGAGCTCCGCAAGGAGTTCCCGTCGCTCCCCGCGCAGGTCGCCGCCACCGTGGAATCGATCGAAGCCGCCAAGGCCGCGTTTCTCCACATCGAGCCCGGCTTCGCCAAATCCCGCGCCCGCTACCTGGAAGCCATCCTGCCCGAGGCCTACGCCGTGGTCAAAAATGCCGCGCGCCGGCTCTGCGGCAGCGAGATCCCCGTCAGCGGCCAAGCGATGAAATGGGAGATGGTCCACTTCGACGTCCAGCTCATCGGCGGCATCGCGCTGCACCGCGGCATGATCGCCGAAATGCAAACCGGTGAGGGCAAGACCCTCGTCGCCACCCTGCCGGTCTATCTGAACGCGCTCACCGGCCTCGGCGTGCACGTCGTCACCGTCAACGACTACCTCGCCCAGCGCGACTCGGACTGGATGGGCGCCTTGTTCCGCTCGCTCGGCCTCACCGTCGGCTGCATCCACAACCAGATGCCGCCGCACGAACGCCGCGACGCCTACGCCTGCGACATCACCTACGGCACCAACTCCGAGTTCGGCTTCGACTACCTGCGCGACAACGGCATGGCCGCCAGCCGCGACGAACAGGTCCAGCGCGGCCACTACCTCGCCATCATCGATGAAGTGGACTCGATCCTCATCGACGACGCCCGCACCCCGCTCATCATCAGCGGCGCTTCCCCGCAGGATTCCTATCAGTTTGCCGCGTGGAAGCCCATCGTCGCCCAGCTCGTCAAGCGCCAGACCGAACTCTGCAACCAGCTCGCCGCCGAGGCCCAGCAACAACTCGAATCCGGCGACATCAAGGCGGCCGGCCTCACGCTGTTCAAGCTCAAGCTCGGCCAGCCGCGCAACCGCCGATTCCTGCGTTTCATGGAGGACCCGGAAATCCGCCGCCTGTTGGAAAAAACCGAGCTCGCCCACCAGCAAGGCGCCTTCAAAAAGGACATCTTCAAACTCAAGGAACAACTCTACTTCGTCATCGATGAAAAAGGCCACGACGCCGACCTGATGGAAATAGGCCGCCGATTCCTCTCACCCAGCGATCCCGACTCCTTCACCCTGCCCGAGGTGGAGTCCAGCCTCGCCGCCATCGATGCCGACCGCTCGCTGAGCCACGAACAAAAGGCCGCCGCCCGCATCGAAACCCACAACCAACTGAATACCCAGGCCGCCAAAATCCATGGCATCTCCCAGTTGTTGAAAGCCTACTGCCTCTACGAGCGGGACGTCCACTACGTCGTCCGGGACGACAAGGTCACCATCATCGACGAGAGCACCGGCCGTGAAATGGCCGGCCGCCGCTGGTCGGACGGCCTCCATCAGGCGGTCGAGGCCAAGGAAAACGCCACCATGGAGAAGGAGACGCGCACCTACGCCACCGTCACCATCCAGAATTACTTCCGGCTCTATGACAAACTCGCCGGCATGACCGGCACCGCCGAGACCGAGGCCGCCGAGTTTCATGATATCTATCAACTCGACGTGCTGCCCATCCCCACCAATGCGCCGAACATCCGCATCGACGAGCCGGACCAGATCTTCAAGACCCGCCGCGAGAAGTTCAACGCGGTGATCGCCCGGATCGAAGCCGCGCATGCCAAAGGCCAGCCGGTGCTCGTCGGCACCGCCTCCGTCGAGTCCTCCGAGACGCTTTCCCGGATGCTCAAGCGCGCGAAAATCCCGCACTCCGTGCTCAACGCGAAGTTCCACCAGCAGGAGGCGGAAATCGTCGCCCTCGCCGGCCAGCGCGGGGCCGTCACCGTTTCCACCAACATGGCCGGGCGCGGCACCGACATCAAACTCGGCAACGGCGTGGCGGAACTTGGCGGCTTGTTTGTCATCGGCACCGAGCGCCACCAGTCCCGCCGGGTCGACCGCCAGCTCCGCGGCCGTTGTTCCCGCCAGGGCGACCCCGGACGCTCGCAGTTCTTCATCTCGCTGGAGGACGATCTCATGCGCAACCACGCCTCGCCGGAGCGCATGGCCGCCTTGATCGAACAAGCCGGGAAATCGCGCAAATCCCCGTCGCTCGGCAAAATGGTCGAAACCGCCCAGCGCCAGGTCGAACAACGCGACTACAAATCCCGCAAGCGTGTGCTCGATTTCGACGACGTGATGAACCTCCAGCGCGAGATCGTCTATGGCTACCGCAACGACGTGCTCACCACCGAGAACCCCGGCGCGCTGGTCCACGACATCATCCGCGAGGTCATCCCCGCCCGGACCCACGCTTATCTGGCAGACCAGGAAGCGTACAACCCCGACCACAGCGCCCTGCTGCACTGGATCCACTCGAGTTTCCCGGTCAGCGTCACCGCGGAGGAACTGAAGGACCTCGAGCAGGACGCCATCGCCAGCCTGCTGGTCGGCAGGGTGATCGATGCCTATCAAACCCGCACCGGCAGCCTGCCGGTCGAGTTGCTGGAGCAGGAGCAGCGCCGGATGGTGCTCGCCGCCATCGACGACCAATGGCAGCAGCACCTCGAAGCCATGGACGAACTGCGCGAGGGGGTTTACCTCCGGTCACAGGGCCAGAAGGACCCGCTCGTCGAATACAAGAACGAAGCATACGAGCTCTTCGTCAGCCTGATGGACGAGGTGAAACAGGAAGCCCTGCAGCACTTGTTCCGCTCCGCGACCGACATCGAGGCGTTCCTTGGCCAGCTCCAGCTCCAACAGCAACAGCAACGCCAGACCGCCATGGAGAGCCCGCTCAAACTCAAACTGCCCGGGCAGGCCGCGTCGTCATCCACCGCAACACCACCCGGCCGCAACACCCCCTGCACCTGCGGGTCCGGCCGGAAATACAAACATTGCTGCGGCCGCATGGCCGGATAAGCCGGTCGACGATCACCACCGCGGGCGCTCCGCAAGGACGCCCGGGGCATTGCCGCGTGGCCGGGAAGTGAATGCCCCGCTCCCGCCACGCGCATGCCCCGCCGGCACCATCGACGGTGTCCGGATTTTCTCCGGCGTGAGGTGCCCGGCATCGGTTGAGGGTGAAGAACTCCCAACTCGCGAGACCTTCGGAACACCATGTCTTCCCAGGCAGGGAACGATCAGTGCAATCAGTGGTTCTGCCGCCGAGCTGATCAAGCGATTCTCCCTGACTTGATCGCCCTGGGAATGTGGGAGGGACTTTCCGCGTGCGATCCGCCCGATGAAATGGTATGTCTCCCGCCAAGCAATCACTCAACTTCCAGATGTGAGTGTGAGGATGTTCACTTGAATGGCTCGCGATCGTGCCCGGCAGAGTGGCGTGAAAATCAGCAAACAATGAACCGCCGATCATTTATCAGCCAAATTCCCGCGATCGGGTTTCTCACGTCGTGGATGGTGGATTCCTCCTGCGCCGGGACCTATGTCGTGAGGAAAGGAGATACGCTTTCGGAAATCGCCCAGAGATTCGGCACCAGCGTGCGGACGCTGAAGCAATCGAATCGCCTGCGGTCCGACATCATCCGGGTCGGTCAGAAACTGACGGTTTCATCGGTCGGTTCGCAGGTTGCGGAGGTCCGCAGGTCCACGGCAAGGATCCGGGTGAACAAGAAGAAGTGGAAATACATCGTCGTTCACCATAGCGCGACACCATACGGAAACGCGAAGGCCTACGACCGCGTCGATCGCTCGGAGGGGATGAAGAACGGACTGGCCTATCATTTCGTGATCGGCAATGGACGGGACTCGAGGGACGGGCAGATAGAAATCGGCAGGCGGTGGACGAAACAGCTCCACGGAGGCCACGTCAGCCGGTGGGAATACAACAATCATGGCATCGGAATCTGCCTGGTGGGGAATTTTGAAAAGCAACGGCCGACCCGGAAGCAGATGGATTCACTCAAGAGCCTGATCCGCTATCTTGGCGACGATCTGCTGGGCGGACGATACGACTTCCTCGTGCACAAGGAGATCAACCCGACCTTGTGCCCCGGCAGGAATTTTCCGACACGGGAAATGCACCGGATGTTTGGCTGAGTGACGGTTGCGGAAGCCGCACGGACCCGCCGCATGAGGAACTGGGTGTGGGGATCTGCGCTCGGCGGTGGAGGGTAGCCCGCCGTCTTTCCGCGCTGCACACGGTTGCATGCAGGGATGAGACAGGCCATCTGGACGCACTGTGTTAAGAGTGTGTTAAACTGGTTGAGGAGACACAACCTTGGGACATGATGGGAGTTCCATCAGGCGCCGATGGAATCCGTCGGCGGTAATTTGCGCATCCATTCCATGAAGGTATCTCCGATTTGTTTTTTGTTTCTGACCGCAGTCAGTGGTCTGTGTTTCGCGCAGGGCGAACGTGATTCCGAACGTCCAATTGGCGGGCCTCCGCCGGAGCTGCTGCAGCGTTTTGACAAGGATGATGACGGGCAATTGAACGACGACGAGCGGGCGGCTCTGCGAGCTGAAATGGGCGATCGTCCGAGTCGTCCCGAGGGTGGCCGCGGAGGTCCGGGTGGAGCTGGTGGTCCGGGTGGGCCGGGCCGCGGAGGGCCGGGCGGCGAGAAGGATCTGGAACTCGTCGCCAAGTTCGACCGGGACAGTGACGGAGTGCTGAATACCGCAGAGCGGGCAGAGGCCAGGAAGTTTGTGAAGGAGAGCGCATCCCAAGGCGGGAGGCGTGGCGGCGGCGGTGGCGGTGGCCGTGGACCCGGTGGCCGCGGAGGTCCGGGCGCCTCGGAAGAAAACGCGGTGACACCCCGGCCGGGCGAGAAACTCACGCCCGACCAAGTGGCCCAATACCCGGATGCGGACCTCTATGAGGTGGATGTCATCCAGACGATCTTTCTCGATTTTGAATCGGATGACTGGGAGAGCGAACTGGAGGATTTTTCCAAGACGGACGTTGAGGTCCCGGCGCGGTTGACGATCGATGGCAAAACGCTCGAGCACCCGGTTGGGTTGTCGTTTCGCGGAAATTCCTCGCTGACCAGCGTGCGTTCGGGATCGAAGCGATCGTTCAACCTGAAGGCGGACACCTACGCGGACGGCCAGCGGGTGAAGGGCTACAAGACGCTCAACCTGCTCAACGGGCACGCGGACCCTTCGGTTCTCCGCGAGGTGTTGTTCAGCCACGTGGCCTCCCGCTACCTGCCGACAGCCAAGGCGAACTGGGTGAAGGTGGTGATCAATGGCGAGAGCTGGGGGATCTATGTGAACTCCCAGCAATTCAACAAGGATTTCCTCAAGGAGCACTACGGAACGAGCGAGGGAAACCGCTGGAAGGTTCCGGTCGGATTCAATGGCGGCTTCCGCGATCTGGGCGACGATCTGGAGAGCTACAAGGCGGCCTACGAATTGAAAACCAAGGCCGGGGATGAGGCCTGGGAGAGCCTCGCCGCCTTGTGCCGGACCTTGAAAAACGCCACCGCCGAGACGGCGCTGGAAACTCTCGCTCCGATCCTCGATGTCGATGAAGCGTTGTGGTCGCTGGCGGTCGACAACGTCTTTCAGGATGGCGACGGCTACCTGAGCCGCACCAGCGACTATGTGTTTTACGAAGACCCCGACCACCGTTTCCACGTGCTGCCTTACGACAGCAATGAGACGTTCATCACCGATGGCACCGGGGGTGGACCCGGTGTGGGGCGTTCCTCCGGCGGCCGCCGCGGCGCGCGTGGAAGTCGTGAACAAAGTGCTCCATACGGACGGGAACCGTTGATGGGGCTGGACGATGACGACCGCCCGCTGGCCAAGGCGCTGCTCGCCGTGCCGGCGCTCCGGGCACGCTACCTCGACCACATCCGAGTCATCACCGAGGATTGGCTTTCCTGGGAAAAGCTGGGACCGGTCGTCGAGCGCTTCCACCATCTCATCGCGGATGAGGTGGCAAAGGACACCCGCAAGCTGTATTCGACCGAGGCGTTCGAACAAAGCATCACCGAGGACCTTTCGTTGGGAAGCCACTCGGCACCCGGGCTGAAGAGTTTTGTCGAGGGCCGGGCTGCTTTCCTGAAAAACCACAAGGAGCTGGCCACGCCGGTTCCAACCGTTCGCTTGCTCACCACCGGTGTGTCGGTCGAGCCGGGCGCGGCGGTGCCGGTTCAGGCCAGGGTCGATGGGAAACCTGCGGCAGCCGGTGTGATCCTTCACGTTCGCACCGGTGGCAAAGGCGTGTATGCCGATGTGCCCATGAAAGAAACCGATGGCATCTACTCCGCCGAGCTGCCGGCGGCCGCGGCTGGAACTCTGGTCGAGTATTACGTCGAGGCGCGCACGGCCAGCGACGGGGCGGTGTCGTTTGCTCCGCGATACGGTGAAAGCGCGCCGGAATCGTTCCGCGTCGCGGTCAGGTCGAGCGAAGAGCGCCCGGCTGTCGTTTTCAATGAATTGATGGCGAAAAACAACGGCACCATCGCGGATCCGCAGGGCGAGTTTGACGACTGGATCGAACTGCACAACCGCGGCGAGCAGACGCTGGATTTGACAGGATACAAACTCAGCGACGACGGCGGAAAACTTGATAAATGGATCGTGCCGAACGGCACCACAATCGCTCCCGGCGGGTATCTGCTCATTTGGGCTGACGATGGCGATGCCAAAGGCGAGCCCGGTCTGCACGCGAATTTCAAACTCTCGAGTTCGGGTGAGGTTGTGGTGCTGAGTGATCCGGAAGGGAACGTGCTCGATGTGGTGAAGTTCGGCTCCCTCGGCGACGGGGAGTCCTACGCCCGCGAGGGAGATGAGTGGAACGTGCAATCTCCCACTCCCGGCCAGCCCAACCGGGCGTCCACGGCATCGTGATACTGCGGGAAATCGCTCGCCGTTTCACTCTACGGCTTGGATGCGGAGCGCCCTGAGTGAGTAGATGCCGAGGTTCTCGGCCTCCTTGAGCAGGCGGGCGCCGTCCTTTCGTTTCGCTCCGAAGTGATCCCGGCCGGCTTGGAACACGCCTTCGACAAAGCCCTTGCTGCCGATCGCCACTCCATCGCTGAAATACCGGACGCGGCATCGCAACAACTCCGAGCGGCGGAGCTTGCCGCCCTGGTTCAGAACTTTCCGCGCGGCTTCGCGGTCGACTCCTTGCCGTTTGGGGGTATCCGGTGATGCCTCCGTTTCCAGCCCTTCGCCAAACAACCAGCAGCGGTAGAATTCGCCGGGCGTTTGGTTTGCTCCCCGCGGTTTCAGCTC
>JAUTCT010000018.1 GCA_030673875.1 Verrucomicrobiota bacterium JB025
GCAATCCGCAATCCGCAATCCGCAATCCGCAATCCGCAATCCGCAATCCGCAATCCGCAATCCGCAATCCGCAATCCGCAATCCGCAATCCGCAATCCGCAATCCGCAATCCGCAATCCGCAATCCGCAATCCGCATTCCCCGATGAAACCACACCTCTTTCTCCTCCTGCTCCTCGTCGCACTGCTCCCCGCATGTTCGGATCGCAACGCGCAATCATCGAAAAAACCGCAACCGTTTCAGGTCGAATTCTCCACCCCCCTGGTCAAGGAAATCATCGAATACGCCGATCACACCGGACGCCTCGAAGCCCTCGAAATGGTCGAACTCCGGCCCCGCGTCTCCGGATACATCCAGTCGGTCCACTTCACCGAAGGCCAGAAGGTCAACAAAGGCGACCTGCTCTTCGTCATCGACCCCCGACCGTTCGAAACCGAAGTCAGCCGCCACATGGCACTCGTCCGGCAAAACGAAGCGGCATTCGCCCTCGCCGAATCCAACCTCGTGCGCGGCGAAAAACTCGTCCTCAACCACTCCATCAGCCAGGAGGAATCGGAAATCCGCCAAAGCAAGGCACTCCAGGCACATGCCGAACTCCAGGCCGCCAAAGCCAACCTCAAACACGCCGAACTCGACCTCGAGTTCACCCGGGTCACCGCTCCCATCACCGGCATCGCCGGCCGCTACCACGCCACCGTGGGAAACCTCGTCGTCGGTGAAGCCCTCACCGCAACCCTCCTCACCACCATCGTCCCGCGCAGCCCGATCTACGCCTATTTCGAAGTCGACGAACGCTCACTGCTCCACCGCACACGCCACTTCTTCAATGGCGGCCAACCCAACCTCCTCACCGAAAAAAACATCCCCGCCTACCTCGGACTCGAAGACGAAACCGGATTCCCCCGCCAGGGACTCATCAACTACCGCAGCAACCAACTCGACCCCGACACCGCCACCATCACCATCCGCGCCCGCTTCGAAAACGAGGACGAGTTCCTCACGCCCGGTCTCTTCGCCCGCATCCGCGTCCCCGTCTCGGACAAATCCGAACGCATCCTCATCCCGGACTCCGCCATCGGCACCGACCAGGCCGTCAAATACGTCTGGACCCTCAACTCGGACGACAAACCCGAACGCCGCACCCTCACACTCGGCCCCAAACACGAAAACTACCGCGTCGTCTACGCCGGCCTCGCCAAAACCGACCGCATCATCGTCAGGGGCATCCAGTTCGTCCGCCCCGGCGTCCCCCTCGCCCTCGAGGAAACCACCATCTGATCCCCGGCCATCCCCGCCCCCATGAACTTCTCCCACTTCTTCATCAAACGCCCGCGCTTCGCGATCGTGCTCTCGATCGTGCTCACCATCGCCGGCATCATCGCCTACCCCAAGCTCCCGGTCGCCCAGTTCCCGGAAGTCGCCCCACCCACCGTCGTCATCCGCGCCAGCTACCCCGGCGCCACCCCGGAAACCATCGCCAACACCGTCGCCACTCCTCTCGAACAGGAAATCAACGGCGTCGAAGGCATGCTCTACCTGTCATCCCAGGCCACCACCGACGGCACCCTCACCATCACCGTCACCTTCGAACTCGGAACCGATCTCGATAGCGCCCAGGTCCTCGTCCAAAACCGCGTCGCAGTCGCCGAACCACGCCTCCCGGAAGAAGTCCAGCGCATCGGAATCACCGTCAACAAAAACTCCCCCGACCTCCTCCTCGTCGTCCAGATGTTCTCGCCGGACGACTCCCACGACGACCTCTTCGTCTCCAACTACGCCATCACCCGCGTCCGCGAAAACCTCCGCCGCATCCGCGGCGTCGGCGACGTCCGCCTCTTCGGCGCCCGCGAATACTCCATGCGCGTCTGGCTCGACCCGGAAAAACTCTCGTCACTCTCGATCATCCCCAGCGACGTCGTCGCGTCCCTCCGCGAACAAAACGTCCAGGTGGCCGCCGGCGTCATCGGCCAAACCCCGTCCTCCACCGGCAACACCTTCCAATACAGCGTCAACACCCAGGGCCGCCTCACCGAACCCGGACAATTCGAACAAATCGTCATCAAAACCGGTGACAACGGACAAGTCGTCCGCCTCCGGGACGTCGCTCGCATCGAACTCGGAGCCCTCGACTACGGCGTGTCAAACTACGCCAACGGCCGCCCTGCCGTCGCCATGCCGATCTTCCAGCGCCCCGGCTCCAACGCCCTGGAAACCGCCAGCGAAATCCGCGCGACAATGGCCGATCTCAGCAAGGAATTCCCCGCGGACCTGACATACGAAATCATGTATGACCCCACCCGCTTCATCCAGCAGTCGATCGATGCCGTCGGCATCACCCTGGTCGAGGCGATCTTCTTCGTGGTCCTCGTCATCATCATCTTCCTCCAGTCATGGCGCGCCGCCGTCATCCCCCTGCTGGCGATCCCCATCTCCCTGGTCGCCACCTTCGCCGTCATGCAGCTGCTCGGCTTCTCCCTCAACAACCTCACCCTCTTCGGCCTGGTCCTCGCCATCGGCATCGTCGTCGATGACGCCATCGTCGTGGTCGAAAACATCCAGCGCAACATCGACGAAGGCAAAACCCCGCTGCAGGCCGCCTACGCGTCCATGACCGAAGTCACCGGCGCCATCATCGCCACCTCGCTGGTGATGGTCGCCATCTTCGTGCCCACCAGCTTCATCCCCGGCATCTCCGGCCAGTTCTATCAACAGTTCGCACTCACCATCGCCGGCTCGGTCGTCATCTCCACCTTCGTCTCGCTCAGCCTCAGCCCCGCACTCGGCGCCCTGCTGCTCCGCCCGAACACCGGACAAACCGACCGCTTCACCCGCATCTACATGTTCCTCTTCGGCTGGTTCTTCAATGGCTTCAACTGGCTGTTCGCGAAACTCACCTTCGGCTACACCGGCATCGTCCGCCGCGTCGTCCGCCTCGGCTTGGCCACGGTCCTCGTCTATGGCGGCATCCTCGCCCTCACCTGGTTCGGCTTCCACAAAGTCCCCGCCGGATTCATCCCCCAGCAGGACATGGGCTACGCCATCATCGTCGGACAACTGCCCGATGGCGCCTCACTCGAACGCACCGACGCCGTGGCACGGGAAATCATCGACACCGCAATGGCCGTCGAGGGCGTCAGGGGAACCGTCGCATTCGCCGGCTTCAGCGGCGCCACGTTCTCGAACAGCCCGAACACACTCACCATCTTCACCCCGTTCGAATCATTCGAAGAACGCGGCAAAAACCACCGCAACAGCGATGCGATCATCACCGAACTCCGCGAAAAACTGAGCGGCAACCGCGACGCCTTCGTCTTCGTCATCCCCCCGCCACCCGTGCGCGGCATCGGCACCGGCGGCGGATTCAAGATGCAGCTCCGCGACAAAGCCGGCTTCGGCCCGGCACGACTCGAGGAAACCGCCCGCAAGCTCGCCACGGCGGCCAACAACGAACCCTCCATCACCCAGACCTTCTCGACCTTCCGCGCCTCCGTCCCCCAATACTATGCCGAAGTCAACCGCACGAAAGCGAAGATGCTCGACGTCCCGTTAGACAACATCTTCTCCACCATGCAGATCTATCTTGGCTCCCTCTTCGTCAATGACATCAACCTCTTCGGCCGCACCTACCGCGTCACCGCCCAGGCGGACACCCAATACCGCGACGACCCGGAAGACATCTACCGCTTCAAGACTCGCTCCAGCAATGGCGACATCGTCCCCCTCGCCTCGCTGGTGGAACTGCGGAACTCCGCCGGCCCCGACCGCTTCGTCCGCTACAACATGTATCCCTCCGCATCCCTCCAGGGCACCACCACCCCCGGCTTCTCATCCGGTGAATCCATCGCCGCCATGGAACGCCTCGCCGATGAACTCCTGCCCTCCGGCATGGACTACGAATGGACCGACCTCGCCTATCAGCAAAAGACCGCGGGCGGCGGACAGACGGCATTCATCATCGCCGTCCTGTTCGTCTTCTTCGTGCTCGTCGCCCAATACGAAAACTGGTCCCTGCCCATGGCGATCATGCTCATCGTTCCGCTCTCGCTCAGCGGCGGCATCGGATTCGTCATGCTCCGCGGATTCGACAACAACATCCTCGTGCAGATCGGCTTCGTCGTCCTCATCGGCCTCGCCGCAAAGAACGCCATCCTCATCGTCGAGTTCGCCAAACAAAAACAAGACGAAGGCCTCGACCGCTTCCAGGCGGCCATCGAAGCCTCCCGCCTCCGCCTCCGCCCGATCCTGATGACCGCCTTCGCCTTCATCCTCGGCGTGGTTCCGCTCGTCACCGCCAGCGGAGCCGGTGCGGAAATGCGCCAGGCGCTCGGAACCACCGTCTTTGGCGGCATGCTCGGCGTCACCGTCTTCGGCGTCTTCATGACCCCCGTCTTCTACGTCCTCATCCAGGGCCTCTCGGAGAGGAAACAAAAACGATCCTGAAGCCAGGCCACCGCCACCGGGGGACCGCCAACCGAGCCGGCAAACCATCACCCGCCCCCGCGTTTCCCCCCGCATGCCGGATCACGGCCCGCCGGACATCCGCTAGCAGTGGATTCCAGGAAACTCGGCATCCGGCATGCTCCCACCGGCGTCACCGTCATCCCGTCTCCATGCATTCCAACCCATCGCTCGCGGAGCACTGCCTCCATTCCCTTATTGTGAATTGACGGCCGCACACGCTCCGCCTACCCACCCACGGGGCGGATCCGCCGCAGGATTCATGCTGATTCGCTCTCCCGACCAGATCAAATGACAGCCGTGCGGACCGGCGGATTCGCTGCGACAAGCGCCACGCCCCACCCCCGGAAACCACGGATGACACCAACGGACACGACCGCAACCGCCGCCTCTCACCAGATGATTCCTCTCACCGACCGGGATTCCCGGGAACCAGGCACCTCCTCCGCCAGCTCCCGCGAACATGAAAAAATCGTCCATCCCGCGGCGTGGCCGTATCCCGTGCGAATCCATCGCGCCCACAAGCTTCCAAATCCCAATCAACGACGAATGCAATCCCGCACCACACATGTCCTGCTCCGCCTGACCGCCCTCGCGCTCACCCTTCCGGTCCACCAGGCCGCGGCTGCGCCGGATACCGACTCCGAAGTCATCGCCTCCATGCGGCGCCAAAAATCCGCCCTGCTCTCCAAGCGCCACGACATGAACAACCCGGAAAAACGCGCCGCCCTCGTCCGCGAACTCCGGAAAAACCATGCCACCAAAAGCGCCGCCGTCCGGCGAAAAGCCATCGCCAGAGGCCTGCCGCTCGAGGGCGACAAACCCGGCGGCGGACACTTCCGGCTCATCGACTTCGACGAAAACGACAACCCGGTCTACGAGGAAACCCAAAACGTCAACGCCGCCACCACAACCGCTGCCGACGAAGTCCGCTCAAACACGACATACAACGGCGTCGACGGATCAAGCGTCACCATCGGGCTATGGGAGTCCGGCGGCGTCCCGCTCCTCACCCATCAGGAATTGGAAGGACACGTCACCATCATGGATGACTCCACCACGACCCCAAACCACGCGACACACGTCGCCGGCACGCTGGTGGCCCAGGGGATCAATTCCGCCACTCTCGGCATGGCGCCCGGCGCATCCATCGCCGCGTTCGACTCGTCCGGCGCCGAGGCGGAAATGATGGCCTACGGCGCGTCCGAACCCGGCTCCGACAAACTCTACCTCTCCAACCATTCCTACGGATCCACCAGGGGATGGAAAATCATCAACGACGTCTGGTATTTCGCGGGCACCTTCAGCAACGATGGTGACAACTCCAACGACTATGAGGACGACTTCGGCCGCTACAATTCCCGCTCCGAGGAATGGGACGGCATTGCCTACAACCTGCCATACTACCTGATCTTCGTCTCCGCGGGAAACCAACGAACCGACACCACCCCGGATGTCGGGGAAACCTGGAAATCCGGCTGGGACGAATACTCATACGATCCAACCCAGCACCCGCTCAGCAGCCGCGACTACAAGGACGGCTGGGACAACATGGAGGGCGGAACACTCGCGAAAAACGTGCTCGCCGTCGGCAGTGCCGATGAGGGCATCGACTCCAACGGCAACCGCGACCCAGGCGAAGCAACCGCGGAAAGCTACAGCTCCCGGGGCCCTGCCGACGACGGCCGCATCAAACCGGACATTTACGGCAACGGAAGCGGCTTGAAATCCAGCATCGCCAGCAGCAACACCGCAACCGCCAGCTACTCCGGCACCAGCATGTCCTCCCCCAACGTCTGCGGGTCCGCCGCGCTGCTCATCGACTACTACAGCTCGCGCTTTCCCGCGCAAGCCATGCGGGCCAGCACTTTGAAGGCACTGATCCTTCACACCGCGGATGATCGCGGCAAGACGGGACCGGACTACAAATACGGCTGGGGCATCATGAACACCCGGTTCGCCGCAGATGTGATCAAACAACATGCCGATGGCAGCGGCGGCGGCCACATGCTCGAATCAATCGTCGACGACTCCGCCAACACCTCCCGAACCCACACCTTCGCATGGGATGGCGGCTCGCCCCTGCGCGTGACCCTTTGCTGGACCGACCCTCCCGGCAGCGAAATCGACGACCACGACAGCCGCGAAAGCACCCTCGTCAACGACCTCAACCTCAAGGTCACCGGCCCGGACGGAACGCATTACCCCTACGTCATGCCATTCGTCGGCGATTGGTCGCTTGCCTCCATCGACGACGCCGCCACCACCGGCGTCAACCATGTCGACACGGTCGAACAAGTCTACCTCGCCGACCCCACCCCCGGTGACTACACCATCACCGTCGACTACGCCGGCCCCCTCACCAACGAGCTCCAGGAATACTCACTCGTCATCACCGGCCAGGCCCAACCGGAAAACGAACTCATGGCATGGCGCTGGGACCACTTCCAAACCAGCGCGAACTCCGGCAGCGCCGCAGACACCTCGGACCCCGACGCCGACGGCCTCGTCAACCTGATCGAGTTCGCCCTCGGAACCGACCCCGCCGTCCCCACCCCCCAACCGCTCGCGGTCGCCACCACGTCCTCACAGGCCACCTTGAACTACCAGCGTAGTATCTCCGCGATGGAGGACCTCGACATCAGCGTCACCTGGTCGGACTCCCTCTCAGCCGGAACCTGGCGGACCGCGGACATCACCGAAACCATCATCGCGGACGACGGCGTCCTGCAGCAGGTCCAGGCATCCCTGCCGACGTCGAATGCCGGCCACCGCTTCTTCCGCATCCAGATCAGTGAAAAGTGAGCGCATGCCGGCCATCACCCCCGGCACTCGGGGATTTCCGGGATAAATCGTGGGCAAAGCCGATTCTCGGGCTACGCTCCCCGCGTCCGCCAGTTTCCCATGCCCGCCACACTCGACCCGAAAACCCTCCCGCCGGATTCGTCCGCTGACGACATCCTCAACGCGTTTCTCGACCACCTCATCGAAAAGGGCACCGACCCCTACGACCACCAGGAAGAAGCCATCCTCGAGATCTTCCAGGACCGCAACGTCATCCTCAACACCCCCACCGGATCGGGCAAGTCACTCGTCGCCCAGGCCATGCAGTTCAAGGCCCTCTGCCAGGGCCGCCGCTCGGTCTACACCGTCCCGATCAAGGCGCTCGCCAACGAGAAATTCCTCAGCCTCTGCCGCGACTTCGGACCGGAAAACGTCGGCATGATCACCGGAGACGCCACCGTCAACCCCGACGCCGGCGTCATCTGCTGCACCGCGGAAATCCTCGCCAACCGCGCCCTCTGCGAAGGCGAACACCTCAAGGTGGACGACGTCATCATGGACGAGTTCCACTACTACTCGGACCACTCGCGCGGCGCCGCATGGCAGATCCCGCTGCTCATCCTCAAGCGCGCCCGCTTCCTCCTGATGTCCGCCACCATCGGCGACCCGGCGTTCTTCCTCAATAAACTCACCGACCTCACCGGCGCCGAAAGCACCCTCGTCCAGTCCGACCAACGCCCGGTCCCCCTCGAGTTCTCCTACTCGACCACCCAGCTCCAGGAAACCGTCGCCAACCTCGTCGAACAGGACCGGGCACCCATCTACCTCGTCCACTTCACCCAGCGCGCCTGCGCCGACACCGCCCGCGACCTGCTCTCCACCAACTTCTGCTCCAAGGAGGAAAAAAAGGCCATCGCCGCCGAACTCGCCCACGCCGACTTCCGCAGCCCATACGGCCGAGAACTCGCGAAAATCCTCCGCCACGGCGTCGGCATCCACCACGCCGGACTGCTGCCGAAATACCGCCTGCTGGTCGAAAAACTCACCGCCCGCGGACTGCTCAAGGTCGTCTGCGGCACCGACACCCTCGGCGTCGGCATCAACGTCCCCATCCGTTCCGTGCTGTTCACCGGCCTCTGCAAATACGACGGCCGCGGCACCAAAATCCTCGCGGTGCGGGACTTCCGCCAGATCGCCGGACGCGCCGGACGCCGCGGCTTCGACACCACCGGCTACGTCGTCGCCCAAGCACCGGAACACGTCATCGAAAACCTCAAACTCGAGCAAAAAGCCGCCGCCAACCCGAAAAAGAAAAAATCCTTCGTCAAACGCAAGCCGCCGGAACGCGGATACGTGCACTGGGACGAGGAAACCTTCCAGAAACTCCAGACCGCTCCGCCCGAACCGCTGTCCTCCAGCTTCGAAATCGCCCACCACACGCTCATCAACGTGCTCTCGCGCGATCACGAGGACGGCTGCCACGCGCTCCGCACCATCCTCCGCAACTCACACGAACCGGAAGGCCGCAAGCGCGCCCACCGCAAACACGCGTTCAAATTGTTCCGCGGCCTCGTCGGCGCCAACATCCTCCACATCATCCCGCCCGCCGAACGCAGCGGCCCGCGCAAGGTCCGCCTCGATGTCGAACTCCCCGAAGACTTCTCCATCTACCACGCCCTCGGACTCTGGCTGCTCGACGCCATCCCTCAACTCGACCCCGAAGACCCGGACCACACGCTCAACGTCATCTCGCTCGTCGAAGCCGTGCTCGAAAACCCCGACGCCGTGCTCCGCAAACAAGTCGACCTCCTCAAGGGCGAACTCATCGCACGCCTCAAAAACGAAGGCATGGAATACGACGACCGCATGGAGGCGCTCGAACAAGTCGAATGGCCGAAACCCGGACAGGAATTCATCTACGCCACCTTCAACGAGTTCAAACTCAAGCACCCCTACCTCGCCAACGAAAACATCCGCCCGAAATCCATCGCCCGCGAGATGATCGAACACTACCAGTCGTTCGAGGACTACGTGAAAACCTACGGCCTCCAGCGCTCGGAAGCCGTGCTGCTCCGCCACCTCGGAGAAGTCTACAAAGTGCTCGTCCGCACCGTGCCGGACAACCTCAAGACCGAAGGCATCCTCGAAGCCCAGGGATTCCTCGAACTCATCGTCCGCCAAACCGACTCCTCCCTCATCGACGAATGGGAGGCCATGAGCGGAATCGAAAAACAACCCGCTCCAGACGCGCCCGACGCCGCCACCGCCAAACCTCCGGTGCGGCAGACCCCGTTCACCCGGGACACCGCCAACTTCCAGCGCCAACTCCGCAACCACATCCTCACCTTCGTCAGCGCCCTGTCACGCTGGGAAATCGAAACCGCCGTCTCACTCGTCGAACCAGAGGACTCACAGGCCAAACCGTGGTCGCCCGAACGCCTCCAGAAACAACTCGACGACTACCACGCCGGCCACCAGCGCATCCGCCTCGACCCCGAAGCCCGCAACTCCCGCCACACCCACCTCGCCGACGACGGCATCACCGTCGATCAAACACTCATCGACCCGGACGAACTCAACGACTGGTCCGCCACCTTCACCATCAACCGCGAAAAATCCGACGAGCGCCGCACGCCCGTCCTTCACCTCGAATCACTCGGCCCCATCGGCTGAGGACTCCGCATCCATCCGCCGCATCACCTCGCTGGTGATGTCGGGCATCGCGCGCTTGCTGTAGATCAGCACCGGAATCTCGGAAAACGAATTCGCCGACCGGTCCAGCACCCACACATATCCACCCTCCGCCGCCACCGCGTCGATGTGCGCCTTGGCCGCCAGCGCCACCTTGCTGCGCTCCTTCTTGCTGATCTTCTTCAGTTCGGCCAGCCAGCGCGTGACGTAGGAGGAACTCTCCTTCTTCAGCGCCGCCAGCACCAGCGAGGTCGCCTGCGCCCGTTTCCGCTCCGCAGCGGACCCCTTCGCCGCGCTCTTCAGGGATTCACTCATCGCCTCGGCATCCGCCTTCCGCCGTGCGAAACCCCGGTCCACCAGAGCCTTCAGCTCCCCCACCCTCACCGCGGATTGTTTCCCCAGCTTCGTCTCCCGCGCCAGAAGGTCCATATCCACCGTGGCAAACGGCAGGACCGTTTCTCCCTTCACCTCCGCCCCAAGGCAGGAAATGGCGAGCAACAACGACAAAACAGCAGGCAATCGGAAAATTCGCGGCATGAGCGGGCACATCATGCAAATCCCCCGCCCCACCGCAACGCCGAACCGGCACCGAATTCCCACACTTGTTTCCTGACCGAAGCCGGGCGAGAAACAACCCAGCCATGCGCGTCGCAGTCCTCAATATCGTCGGCCTCTCCAAATCCCTGCTCGGCCCGTCCGCGCCGGGACTCACCGCGTTCGCGGAAAAACACGGCCTGCAATCCCACCAACCCGAGTTCCCCGCCGTCACCTGCACCGCCCAGTCCGCGGTCACCACCGGATCCCCGCCCGCCAGCCACGGCATCGTCGCCAACGGATGGTACGACCGCGAATCCGCCGAACCACGCTTCTGGAAACAAAGCAACCACATCGTCCACGGCGACAAACTCTGGCACAAACTCCGCGCCGAAAACCCGCACTTCACCTGCGCCAAACTCTTCTGGTGGTACAACATGCACGCCGACGTCGACTGGTCGATCACCCCGCGCCCGCTCTACCCGGCCAATGGCGCCAAGTTCTTCGACATCCACACCCAGCCGATGGCCATGCGCGACGAAATCAAAACCGACCTCGGCGATTTCCCGTTCCCCGCATTCTGGGGCCCCGCCGCCGGAATCGCCTCGTCCGAATGGATCGCCGCATCCGCAAAATGGGTCGATCAAAAACACCAGCCCACCCTCAGCCTCGTCTACCTCCCGCACCTCGACTACCCGCTCCAGAAACTCGGCCCGGACGCCCCGGAGATCCCCGCGGAAACCGCGAAAATCGACAGGGTCGCCACCGACCTGATCAACTACTACGAATCTCGTAACGTCCGCGTCATCGTCCACTCCGAATACGGCATCTCGCCGGTCTCGACCCCCGTCCACCTCAACCGCACGTTCCGCGCCAACGGCTGGCTCTCGATCAAGGACGAACTCGGCCGCGAAACCCTCGACTGCGGCGGATCCCGCGCCTTCGCCATCGCCGACCACCAGGTCGCCCACATCTACGTCAACGACCGCTCGGTCCGCGACGCCGTGAAATCCTGCCTCGAATCCGCACCGGGCGTCGAAAATGTCCTCGAACCGGCAAAACTCTGGGGCCCCGGCATCGCCACCGAACGCGCCGGCGACTTCATCGCCGTCGCAAAACCCGACGCCTGGTTCACCTACTACTACTGGACCGACGACTCCGTCGCCCCGGACTTCGCCCGCACCATCGACATCCACCGCAAACCGGGATTCGACCCCTGCGAACTCTTCCTCGACCCCGCCATCCGCTTCCCGAAACTCCGCATCGCGAAGTTCCTCCTCAAGAAGAAACTCGGCATCCGCGGCCTGCTGGACGTCATCCCGCTGGACGCCTCGCTGGTGCGCGGATCACACGGCCGCGCCGAGGTCCCCGCCGACCTCCGCCCCGTCGTCATCGGCGCCGGCCGCCCCATCAACCTGGCCACCGACCTCCATGACGCCATCCTCGATGCCGTCCGCGCCGGCGGCCACTGACCGCGGGACGCGGACCGGCGCACGTTTCACCCGACCAGGCACCCGCCTGCCCCGAGGGCCGCGAGCTCACCGCTGATGTTCGTCCTCGCCTGCCGTTCGAGCCGGGAGAAATACTCCGTCGCGTAGATCGGCTCTTCGAGGAACCCCTCGAGCAGCGCCCTCCTGCCGGCGGCAAACTCGTCGTCCCCCACCGCCGCGTATTCATTTCTCACCGCCTGCCGATAGACCTCATAGTCCGCCGCCGGCGCCCCGAGAATGCTCCGGTCGATGTCGATGAGCAAATCCTCGTCCTCCATCCCGGACCTCGGACTCGCCGGATCCGTCGCGAAGATCAAACGAACCACACGATCAATCTCCGCACCCTCCATCACCGGTCCCATGCGATCCGTGAAATACCGCGCGCTGTTCGCCGCGTTGAGCTTGTCCATCGGCACGTGGATCGCGTCATGAAACCAGATCGCCATTTCCACGGCGTCCGGTCCCCCGCCACATGCGTCGTGCTCGCCAAGCATCCGCTCGATGCGGGACAAGTTGTGATAACTCCGCGGACCATCCGAATACAGGGTCATCAACTCCTGGATGACGGCGGCACTCACGGCATCCGCCACCCCTGCCCGGCCGCAGAGGTCCTGAAAACGTCGGGTTGTCGCCAGCTTCATCGTTCCGGTTAGCGAGGGGTGATGACGATCGCGTGTTCGTCGAAGCGGGCCTTGGCGTTCACGGCATCGAGCAGATACTTGAACACCACCTTTGACGGCACAGCCTTGAGGCTGAGCGTGATTCTCGCGGACCCGAGCTGGTCCTGCGGATCCTGAATGATGAAGTTCGGCGCAACCTCGCCTTTCGATTCCTTCTCAACCATCACCCGCAGCGCCTCGACGGATTCCGCCAGACTCACGCCATCCATCCTGAACTCCGGAATCACCACCGCACCGAACTTCGCCTCGCGTCCGCGCGCCGCTATCTTGCCCGAGGAAATCTTCAACTGCCCGAGCCGGTAGCGCGCGTTGGCATGGCGGGGATTGGCCTTCAAGGCCTCGGTGTAGGCGGCCTTCGCCGCCACTGGATCGCCCGCCTTCTCAGCGGCAAGCCCTTTCTGATAGCTCTCGTTCGCGCTGGGGGCCGCAAGCGACACGGATGCGGCCATCACAACGGAACCGGCAATGATAAGTAGGTTTTTTAACATCACAATCTGGGGTTTATCGAGAGTGCAACATAGACATCAAAATCCACGTCCGTAAACAGACAAAACACGCTTCCGATGTGTTATTCAAACGATGACAATTCCATGTCATCACCTCGTAATGACAGCTATCAATCCACCCGCATTTGCACCGGACACCCCGCCACCCGGCCGGCCTCATCCACCCACTATCGGCGTCATCCGGTGCCGTCCCACCGGCTCAGCCGCTCGCCTTGTCCCCGTTGGACGCACCACCTGATTCGGACGCCCCGTCCGCCAGCTTGTTGTCCTCCGTCGCCTTTGCGATCTCCTTGAGGCGTTCCTGGGCGCGTTCGATCCTGCCCTCTAACTCTTGTTTGCCGGCGTCGTCCACGGCTTCCTTCCTGGCCTTTTCGGCTTCCTGAATTTCCTCGGTCAATTGCTGTTTTTCCAGTTCCAGCTCCCCTGCCCGTTCCGCCTTGTCGAAGGCAAGGTCCTCGATCGACCGTTCCAGCGGCCGCCCCGCCTTCGGCACCGGAGCCCCGGCGGGAAGCGCCCGGAAATCCTCCTCGAGCTTCCTCTGGTTCATGAACGAGGGAGACATGATCTCGATCCCCTTCGCATGCAGCGTGTCCAGGACCGATCCATACAGCCGCGACCGCGACGAAATCAGGAACTTGGGCTCCGCGAGAAAGCCCGACACCCGATAGGTCACCGCAAAGTTCCCCAGTTCGAGGATGTGCACAAAACCGTCCTCCAGGCCGGCCTCGCGCGCGGCCTCCAGCAGCAACTCCTCGATCCGGGTATGATGGACGTCGTATCCCAGCGACAACGAAACGGAAATGATCGTGCCCGATCCGCGGATCGTCTTCACGGGATTGCTGATGCAGTAGATATTGGGCAGGGCGACGAGCTCCCGCATCTCGGTCTGGATCTCGGTTTCGAACAGACCCCGCTCCGAGACCCGTCCGAAGTGGGGGCCGACCTCGATGAAGTCACCGGACCTGAACGGCTTGGTGATCCGCAGCAAGATGCCCGCGGCCAGATTGCCGAAAATCGATGTCGATGAGAACGCCAGAATCCCCGAGAAGATGATGCCGATCAGGCCGAGCAGTTTGTTCCGCGAACTGTCACTCACCGGCAACACCAGGACGATCGCCAGAACAACCACCACCGTGACCCCCAACATGACCAACTGGCGGGCAAACTTGCCCTCGTTGCCAAGGTCCGGTTTCCGCGCGATCAGGGCCCAGTGCATGCCCGCCAAAAACACCGCCGATCCGGCCACCGTGATGACCAGGGGAACAAAAGGTTGCAGGAGCTCAATCATACATTCGGGGCCGATGGGTGTTGCCGCATTCGAGCGCTGCCATTGTGTGACTTTCCCTGCTCCGGTCAATCAGAAGCGGGAGCCGGCCGGCATAACAGTCCGTGGGCATGCGCCGGGTCAGCACCCGCCCTCGATGCGCTGCGGGTCGCCGGCTTCGGAATGCGCGGGCTGCGCGGCCGAATCAATCGCCCGCAACAACTCGGCGCGAATGCTCTCTTCATCGGTGGCATGCGCGAGCACGCTCACCTGGTCCCAGCCGTGCAGCGCGGTGGACCCCTTGGGCACCACCAACTGCTTTCCTCGCGTGATCAGGGTGATCACCGAGCCGGCCGGCAGCCGCAACTCGGCGAGCGTCGGCCCGACCGTGCCGTCGGGACCGGGAAGATCGACGACGATCAGGTCCAGATCGCTCGACGCCATGGTCACCAGCTCCAGGCTGAACAACGGGCTCGGACGCGCGGGCACGGTCAGTTTCAGCCAGCGTGCGAGCATGCCGAGCGTGCCACCCTGCACCGCGACCGACAGCAGCACCGCGAAAAACACGAGGTTGAAGACATCCTCGCCACCGCCGATGCCCGCGGCCATCGGATAGGTGGCCAGAACGATCGGCACCGCGCCACGCAGCCCGGACCAACTGATGAACAAGCGGCCTTTCCACCCCAACCGCATGCCCATTGTCGAGAGCCAGACCGCAGCCGGACGCGCCACCAGCGTCAGCACCAGGAACAACACGATTCCATCAAACCAGATGCCCGCCCATTGCCGGGGAAACACCTGCAACCCCAGCAGGACGAACATGCCGATGTTGGCGATCGTCGAGAGCGCGGCGGAAAAGTTCGCCACCCCCTGCTTGTGCACGAACGAGCGGTTTCCCATCACATAGCCGGCGACAAAAACCGCCAGCATGCCGCTGGTCCCCACCGATTGCGCCAGGCCGTAAACCAGCATCACGATGCCCAGCGTGAGCACATAATAATGGCCGCGGTCCTGCGGCGTGAGCGAGTTGAACACCATCAGCGCGCAGCGGGCGATCAGCCAGCCAAGCAACGGCGCCGCGCCAAACTGCCAGACAAACGTCAGCGCCATCTCCGAAAACGGCGGATGACCGATCGTGAGCGCCTCCACCACGGTCACGGTCAGCATGATCGCCATCGGGTCGTTCGCCGCACTCTCGATCTCCACCGTCGATGACAACTTCTTCGGCAACGATTGCCGGCGCAGGATCGAAAAGATCGCCGCCGCATCCGTGGACGACACGATCACCGCCAGCAGGATCGCCTTCTCAAACGCCCAGCCGATCCCCCAGTGCAGCACACTGAAGGTCGCCGCCGCAGTGAGGATCACCCCCCAGGTGGCCAGCCCCCCCGCTGGCAGTGCGACGCCCTTGAAGTCCGACCGCTTGGTCGAAAATCCGCCGTAGAACAAAATGAACACCAGGGCGAGGTTCGCCACCTGGTTGGTCAGGGAGATGTTGTCGAAATTCCAGAAATTCAGCACGTCACTGCCAAACAGGATCCCCGCGCCCAGCGCGATCAGGATCACCGGCACACTCCAGCGGTCCAGCCACACCGCGGCCAGCACCACGGAGATCAAGATCACCGGTCCGATTATGTAAATCACATCCATGCAACTGTCTTCTACCAGTGATCGTCGACATCGCAAGATGTCGTCATCGCGCATTTTCCACCCGCCTCAGAATCCGCCGGGATGGCGCGCGGTTTCGCCTGCTGGTCCGTGAGCTTCACGCCCGGCTTGATGGGAAACCGCAGGTGGGAGCGGGGGGCGTTCAGAACGGTTCTTCGAGCCGCCGGCGGATGCGGAACAAGGCGAGCAGCATCCCCCAGCCGTGGCGGACGGGTTTGACCTTGCCACCTTTCTTCTCCGTCCAGTTGACCGGAGTCTCGAGCCACTCGGAACCGCTCCGTTTGAGGGTGGCGAGCAGTTCGGAGTCGAATGCGAGCCCGATCTCCTCCAACCGGTGGGCGATGCGGCGGTAGTCGGAGCCCTTGAGGATCTTCACGCCGCACTGCGGGTCCGCGCACTGGAGGTCGAGCAAATGGTGGGCGCAGAACAGGAACGCGTAATGGATGAAATTGCGGTAGGGACTCGCCACCACCCGGGTGTGGTCGGTCCGCTTGCGGATGCCGAGCACCGAGCTGTCCTGCTCGACGGCCTGCTCGATGAGGCAGAGCAGGTCGGGCGCCGGGATCGCACCGTCGGCATCGACGAAGGCAAGAAAGTCGGCATCCGGGCGGAGCGTCCACGCCTCGCGCACGACCGAGCCTTTCCCCCGGTGGGCATCGGCGATGTGGAGATGGACGTTGGGGAAAATGGCGGAGAATTTTTCGCGCAGCCCGGCGAGCCGTTCGGGCTGGTTGCCGCCGGAACAATCGTCGGCGATGAGCCAGCGGATCGGCAGATCGCACGCCGCGAGCGCCGGCGCCAGAGTCTCGCCGAAGACCCCGAGGCGGTCGGCGTCATTCCAGACCGGGGTGACGAGCAGGATTTCGTTAGGAGATTCGGGCATGGATCTGGCTAGATAAACATTGCGGAGGGGTGGGATTCTTTCATCGTTGGCCGCGCGTTGATGAAGCGAATTGCCGTCATTCTCTGTTGGATTGCCGTGGCCGTCACTGGAATATTGCTCCGGTTCGACGATTTGGCGAAGCGTCCGGTGCACGCGGACGAGGCGACGGGCGCCCGAATCACCGCGACACGGATGGCTGGCGGCGGAAAATTCGACCCGAAACACTACCACGGTCCGCTGCTCGGCGACCTGGCGATCCCGCTGTGCCGCGCGCGCGGCGAACACGGGTGGAAATCGATGACCAAGGAGTCGCTGCGGATCCTGCCGGCGGCGGCCGGTTCGCTGGTGCTGCTGCTGCCGCTGTGCTGGCGGCGGAGGTTCGGCGACGGCCCGATGCTGCTGGCGGCGGCGTGTTTGGCGACTTCTCCGCTGCTCGTTTACTACAGCCGGATGTTCATTCACGAGATGCTGCTGGTGCTGTTCGGCATGCTTGCGGTGGTGACCTTCGGCTGGAAACCGAAGTGGGGGCTGACCGGGATTTTGTTAGGACTGATGTTCGCAGTGAAGGAAACCTTCGCCATCAGCGTGATGGCGTGGTCGGGCGCGGCACTGCTGCTGGCGCTGGAAAACCGCAGGGCGCTGGCCGCTGGCTGGCGCGACCGGCAGGCCTGGCTGGTCCCGGCCGCGATTTCCGGAGCCACCGCGGTGCTGACGGCGTTGGTGTTCTACACCCGGGGATTCACCCATCTCGAGGGCGCGGTGGATGCCGTGAAAACCTATTTCGTCTACGAGGTGGTGACCGGGCACGACAAGCCCTTCGGCTATTACTTCGACTTTCTGGCGGTGCCGGCGAATGCCGCGGGCCTGTGGTGGTTTGAATCCGGAGTGCTGGTTCTCGCCTTGGCCGCATTCGGGATGAGCTTCGCGAAACAACCGGCCGCAGTGGCCGGAAACCAGGCCGGGGAAAAACTCGCGGTGCGTTTCCTCGCCTACTCGGCGGCCGGGCACTTCCTGATCTACAGCGTCATTTCCTACAAGACGCCGTGGCTCGCCTGCCTGCCGTGGGCGCATGTGTGTCTGCTCGCGGGCTTTGCGGTCCATCGGTTCGCGCGGCGGCGGATCCTGCCGAAGGCGGCTCTCGGCGTGCTGGCCGTGGCGGCCCTCATCCTGCAAACCCGGCTTGCCCGGCAGGCGACCGGACGACTCGAAGCCGACGAACGCAATCCATACGCCTACTCACCGACCCAGCAGGACGTCGAACGACTGGCCGTGTGGTTCGGTAAAATCCGCGCCGTCACACCGGCGGGCGCGCTGGAACCCGCCGCGGTGGTCGGCACCGACTACTGGCCGCTGCCGTGGTATCTGCGGGAGTTTGCTCGGGTCGGCTACTGGGCGGACGCCCCGACTGGCCTCGATCAAATGCCGGTGGTGCTGGTGATGACCGAGCACGAGGCGGAGGTGAATGCCGCGCTCGCCGCAACCCACGTCTCCCTGCCGCGCGGCCTGCGCGCGGATGTGCCGGTCGTGGTTTTCCTCCGTAACGACATCTGGCAGGCCTGGATGAATGCCGATTGACCCATGCAGATACCCGACAAGATCCCCGAGGCGGTCGTGTTCACCTACGAAGCGATGAACACCACGTTTTCAATGCGCTTCCCCGGCATGGAGCAAAACGCGGCAAGCGGCCTGGCCCGCGAATGTTATGAAATCCTCGACCGTCTGGAGGCTCTGCTCAGCCGCTTTGTCGCGGACAGCGACGTCTCGCGCATCAATGCCATGGAGGCCGGCCAGACGCTGCACATCACCGAGGAAACCCACGCATGTCTGTTAGTCGCGCTGCGGGCCTACGAGCAGACCGGCGGATTGTTTGACGTGACGCTGGGATCAAGCATCGAACACCTCAAGTCGCAGGCCGAAGGCGAAGCTCCCGCAGTGCGCGGCCGCTTGATGGTGCACCCGGACGTGGCCGCGGTGACCTGCGAGGAACCGGGACGCATGATCGACCTCGGCGGGATCGGCAAGGGGTTCGCGCTCGACCGCATGAAACACATGCTCGCCGAGTGGGACGCACCGGAATTCATGCTCACCGCCGGCGCAAGCTCGATGCTCGCGCACGGCGCGCTGGTCTGGCCGGTGGACTTAGCGGGAACCACCGAACGCACGAAGATCGGCTTGCAAAACGCGGCGCTCAGCGCCTCCGGCACGATCATCCAGGGCAGCCACATCGTCCACCCGGCCGGGCCGGAAGCGATGCCGGAATCCCCGTGCGAACATGTCTGGGTGACCGCGGAAACCGCCGCGCTCGCGGAGGTCTGGTCGACGGCGCTGATGCTCCTGCCTGCCGATGAGATCACGGATTTCCTGCAACCGGACGACGGACTGCTCAGCGTGCACGCCGACTGCGCCGGCGGGATGCGAAAATTGTGGGGTTGAGCGCTGGAACGGGAAAAAATGATCGAATTCGCGGATTTTCCGCGTTAGAAGCATGGCAAACCAAGCGTTTTAAAAACCATGCCACGCGTCACCATCACCGTCCCCGAAAAGAATGCCCAGCCGTATCGATTCAAGTTGGAGCGCGAGGTCGTGACTCTGGGGCGCGGCAGCGACAACGATATCGCCATTGATTGCGGGTCGGTCTCGGTGCGCCACGCCGAAATGCGCCGGCTCAAGGGCGGCTACGAACTGGTCGATCTGGGGTCGACCAACGGCATGAAATACGGCAGCGAACGCCGCGACAGAGTCAAACTGCGCGACGGCATCACGGTGACGCTCGGAGATGTCGCGTTCGATTTCTCGCTCTCCGAAGAAGAACAGAAAGCACTCAAGGCCGAAGCTGCGGACGGCGGCGCCCACAACCCGATGTCCGCGGACGATCTTCCGCCGATGTCTGCGGACGACCTGCCCCCGGTGCGCAGGGAATTCACCGCGGAATCCTCCGAGGACGAAGAACCGGCGGCCACCAGCAACGCCGGCCTCGTGGTCCTCGCCCTGATTCTCGCGGTCGCCTCAGCCTTCGCCGGCATGGCCATCCGCTTCCAGCAGGACACCGGAGACTCCCTGGTCGATGCGATCAGGAACAAGGGCGTGACCCAGTCCGCACCGGCGGAAAAAGCCGACGCGGAGTGAGCCACCGCACGCCTCCATCCGGCACGCATCCCGCGTGCCCCGGTCGCCGCCCATCCCACGCCCCCAGCCTGCCGCGCCGTGGCAGGAAAATGACACCTCTCCCCATCTCTTTGAGGTTGTTTTGTGAATAGCCACGGCTAGTGTGCCGTCGAAATCCCTCGAAATGATTCAGATTAAGTTGACCAAGCGGTTCTTGTCTCTGGCCCTGGCTGTTCTCGCCGTGATCCCGGCGTCTGCCCAGGAATGTTATATGGTGATGGAAGCACACTCCGGCAAGGTGCTGCTCGCGACGAATTCGACGACCAAGCGACCGATCGCCTCACTCACCAAGATCGCCACGGCCGTGGTCGCGGTGGATTGGGCGACGGCAGCCGGCAAGGAACTGGCGAATGAGGAACTCACGGTCCCGCCGACAATTTCACTGGTGGGTGGCTCAAACGCCATGAACCTGCAACCCGGCGACCGGATGACACTGCGCGACGCGCTTTACGCCTCGATGCTTGGCTCCGACAATCTGGCCGCGCTGACCATCGCCGACCACGTCGGCAAGCAACTGGTGACCAAACGGGGCAAAGGCACCGACCCGGTGGCGGAGTTCGTCGGCGAAATGAACCTGCTCGCAAAAGCGCTCGGCATGACGGACACGCGATTCGCCAACCCGCACGGCCTCGAGCGGCCGGGCACCAAGGCCTACTCGACGGCCGCGGACGTCGCTCGGTTGTCGGTCTACACCATGCGCCGCAACGCGCTGAACTTCATCGTCAGCCAGAAGACCCGGAAAATCACCGTCAAGGGCCCCGAGGGCGACCGCTATTTCACCATCACCAACACCAACGAACTGGTCGGTGAGGAGGGAATCCACGGCATCAAAACCGGCACCAACACCGCAGCCGGCCCCTGCCTGGCCGCCTGCTCGGAGCTCAAACCGCTGGTGCGCGACAAGCCGGACGGCTCCAAAGGCGTGACTCCACGCCGCCTGATCGTGGTCGTGCTCAACAGCCCCGACCGCTTCAACCGGGCGCGCGGACTGATCGCCGAAGGCTGGAAATTCTACGACAGCTGGATCTCCAACGGCGCGCCCGTCAAAGAGCGCCAGCGGGAAATCATCTCGGTGCCGATCCTCTGAAATCCGGCCAAGTTCCCGATTTTTCGGGTTTCCGTTTTCCCGGCGATCGCCCATGGTCGTCGGCGTTTCCCTCACCATTTCCCACAAATCCATGCCCACCGATCCGCTTCTCCAACTCCTCCGGCACAAGGCCCGGTTGTCGCATCAGGAAATCTCAGACCTGCTCTCGATGACACCCGACGCGGTGTCCGCAAAACTCGCCGCATACGAGGAAGACGGCACCATCCTCGGCTACCACGCGGTGGTGAACCCGGATGTGGCGGGCGACACCTCGGTATCCGCCTTCATCGAGGTGCGGCTCACTCCGGAACGCGGCGGCGGATTCGACCGGCTGGCGACCCGGATCGCGCGCTTCGACCAGGTGGTTTCCTGTTACCTCGCAAGCGGCGGATACGACCTGATGGTCGTCGTCGAAGGCAGCGACCTGCGCGAAGTCGCACGCTTCGTGTCGGAAAAACTCAGCTCGCTGGAGGGCATCCTCTCCACGGCAACCCACTTCCGGTTGAAGACCTACAAGGAAAACGGCTTCGTGTTCGGTGCCGAACCGGAGACGGAACGACTGGCCGTGGCCCCCTGACGGCGGGCCCGCCCACAGCACGGACCACGGTCCCGACGCGAGTCCGCGGACACTCCGCGATGCCCGGGACCGCCGGACTCCCCCGCAGGGCCAGCGTCAGCAGTATCGGGAGACGATCTCCTTCATCTGCGGCAGGTTCTGCTCGACCACGCTGACGAAGCCGAACTGATTGCGGCAGCGGTCGAGGTTCTGACCGGGCCGCTGGATCCGGAAGTATTGATCGCCCAGAAGGTGGTCGGTGAGAAAGCGGATGCCCAGCTCCAGGGTGATGAGCTTGCCGGAAAATGCCAGCAGTCTGCGCTCCGCCGGATTGAGAAACGTGGCGGCAGACAGATAGCCGCGCACCAGTGCCTCGAATCGGTCGAGCAGGATGCCGGCGTTGCCGATATCCGGATCATCCTCGGCGCTCGCCGAAGTCGCAGAGCGAACCATGTCGCCGAAATCATACAACGACGACCCCGGCATGGTGGTATCCAGGTCGATCACACAAACGGCTTCCGAAGTCACTTCATCGAGCAGAACGTTGGAAAGCTTCGTGTCGTTGTGGGTCACCCGGATCGGAATGTGCCCGGTCTCGATGAGGTCGGTGACCCGCGAACAGTCGTCGGCACGCGAACGGGCAAAGTCGATTTCCGCACTGACCGAAGCCGCCCGGTTGTGGGGGTCCGCCTCCACCGCGGCTTCCAGCGCCGCCAGACGCTTGGGCGTGTGGTGAAAGTCCGGGATCGTCTCGTGCAGCGGTTCGCCGGGCAGCGTGGCGGCGAGGTTCTGGAACTCACCAAACGCGCGCGCCACCTGATAGGCCTGCTCGTTGGTCTCCAGGACCTCGTAGATATGAACGCGCTCGATGAACTGATAGACCCGCCACAAGCCGCCGTCCTCGTCCTTGTGAAACGTGCCGCCATCCACGGTGGGCACGCAGGTCAGCGTGCGCCGGCGCGGTTCGTGGGAACCGCTGGCAATCAGGCTGCTGAGCGCGTGACTGGTCACCCGCCCGATGTTTTCCATCACCTTGTCCGGCTCCTTGAAGACCGTGGGATTCACCCGCTGGACGGTGAACCGCACCCGCGCGCCGGCCTGATCGAACTCGGCGCGGTAGGTGTCGTTGATATGGCCGCTGCCATACGGAACCGCGTGCATGAAATCCGCACGCATGTCGAAGCGCTCGGTGATGGAGCGGACAAGCTTGTTAGGTGAGCGCGTGGACATCCGCGTTTCAGGAGAGCTTGGCCGGATACTCTCCCGCATCAATGAGCTTGGCGATGGACTGGACCACATAGGGCTTGTCCTCGGGATAGGTGACGCCGAACCATTCGCTGGTCGTCTTGAGCACCGGGCACTGGGCGTATCCCGCGTGAATGAGGTCGTCGACCACCGTCGGGATGTAGCACTCGGACTTGAGCTGGGTGCCGGACTCGTCGAGGAAACGCTTGAAGGCCTCCTGCAGTTGATCGAAGAACCCGGGACCGAAGGCCCAGAAGTTCATGGAAACGAGCGATGCCTCGTCAATGGTGTGGCGCTTGCCGTCGAGCGCGTCGCCCCGGACCTGGCCGTCGCTCTCGCGCTCGATCTTGAGCACTTCCTCGACGTTGGAGAGCATGCCCTCCTCGTCGATCTGGCAGATGCCGCGGTTGACGTTGCCGTGGTCGGAGAGTGTGTTCTTGAGCGGGTAGCCAACCATCGCCATCGCATGGTCGATGCCGTCGGGCAGGTTGTCGAAGAAGCTGGCCGCGCGCTTGTAGGCATCGGCACCGTAAAAGTCGTCGGCATTGATGACGGCGAAGTTTTCCTTCACCGCATCGCGGGCGGCGAGCACCGCGTGAGAGGTTCCCCACGGTTTCACCCGGCCTTCCGGCACGGAGTAGCCTTCCGGGAGGTCATCGAGCTTCTGGAAAACGTAGTCGACCTGGATCTTGTCCGCGAACCGTGCGCCGACCCCTTCTTTGAATGCCGAGGCGAAATCCTCGCGGATGATGAAAACCACCCGGCCAAAACCGGCACGAATGGCGTCAAACACCGAGTAGTCGAGAACGGTTTCACCATTCGGACCCATCGGGTCCATTTGCTTGAGGCCGCCGTATCGGCTGCCCATGCCGGCTGCGAGAACGAGAAGGGTCGGTTTCATGGGTAGTGGTGGGTTTCAGGGTAATTCTGGGTCCGTTACGTCCCGGACGCCGCGTGCAATGCCAGTTTCCACGCAGTCTGGCAATCCCTGAAAAAGAGAAACCGCCGCCCACAACTCCGCCGCGCGCAACACCAAACCGCCACCCCGATAACAGACCGGCGGCGGCCACCATCAATTATCCAGCGGCTGACTCCGGTAGGACATCGCCACCAGGCAGACGTCATCGTCGAAATCCGCTTTTCCGGAAAATCGCCGGGCCTCGTCCAGCAGGCCGTCACACACGGCCGAGAGATCGTCGCCGGCGTGTTGTTCGAGATAACTGAGAATGCCCGCTTCACCGAACTGATCGCCGCCGTTGTCGGCCGCCTCGGTCAATCCATCGGTGCAGGCGAACAGCCGGACGCCAGACTTCAACGAACACCGGCCGCACCGGTAATGCATCTCCGGAAGCAGCGCCAGCGCCGGACCGGGCCGGCTCTCGTCCAATACGCGCACGGAACCGTTCTCCCCGTCCTGCAGCAGCGGCGAATGATGGCCCGCGCGGGCGAACGACACGGTCTCGGATTCCAAATCGATCAAGAAATAAACCGCCGTGACGAAATACCCGCCGCCCGGCCCCTTGAACGCCTCACCGAGCAGGCCGTTCATCACCGAAAGCAGCTGCTCCGGCTGGTCGCCGCAGTCCTTCACCTCCTTGGTGACCCCCTCCAGAATCGCCGTCATCAGCGCGGCCCGGACTCCGTGGCCGATCGCATCGCACAACAACACCCCGAGACGGTTGTCGGAAATCTCCCTCACCGCGAGGAAATCCCCGCTCACACCGGACATCGCGATGTAGCGCCGCTCGATGGCAAACTCCCGCAGCTCCCCGCCGGCCCGCCACTCAATACGCGACAACTGCCTGGGGAGCATTGCGCGCTGGAATTCGTGCGCCAGTTTCAAATCCGCCTCCAACTCGTCGTTCCGCCGCCGCATTTCCTCGGCATATTCCTTCACCTGATCCTCCGCGCGCTTGCGCTCGGTGATGTCGCGGCCGATCCCGATGATGCCGACCACGGATCCGGACTCGTCGGTCAGCGGCACCTTCGTGCTCGAATACCAATATCGCGTCCCATCCGGAAACACCACCACCTCCTCGTGCCCGACGAGTGCCTTGCCGGTCTCGAGCACCTGCCTCTCGTCCTCGAAATACCGCCGCGCCTTTTCCGGCGAGTGAAATTCCATGTCGGTCTTTCCCAGCGCATCCTCCGGCCGGTCGATTCCCAAACAGCAGGCGACCGCCTTGTTGCAGAGCACGAACCGACTCTCGCTGTCCTTCACATAAATGAAGTCCGGCATGTGGTTGATGAGGGTCTCGAGTAACCGCAACTGCGGCATGTTTTCCAACGAGAGTGCAACCGACGAAGGCGGGCGGACATAGGGTTCCGCATGACTGGAATCGCTCATGGGTTTTTGGGAGTAATAACGACCCTATGCCAAAATCCCGGAAGCTGCCAATGAAAACGCCAAAACCGGCGGCATCACGGACCACCTGCCCGAAAAATAAAACGGCCGCCGCTCGGAAAAGCGACGGCCAAAAATGGCGAAATCCGAAGACCCCTGCGGATCACCAGCGAATCGCTGCTGCCGCCCAGGTCAGGCCGGCACCAAAAGCAACCATCACGATGTGCTCGCCCCGCTTGAAGGCACCGGTTCGATGCGCTTCATCCAGCGCGATCGCCACGGCGGCCGCGGACGTGTTGCCATACTTGTGAAGGTTCACGAAAACCCGCTCGTTGGGCACCGCGAGACGGTCTGCGATCGCATCGATGATCCGGAGGTTCGCCTGATGCGGCAGCACGCACATGATGTCGTCGGCCTCGAGACCCGCACGCTCGATCACCGCTTCCGCGGCCTCCTTCATGCGGTTGACGGCGATCTTGAAGACTTCCCGCCCCTGCATATTCAGGGTGTTGAGGCGCTGGTCGATGTTCTCCTTGGTGATCGGACACGCGGTCCCGCCACCCGGAATCTCCAGCAGATGGGTCAGATTGCCGTCGGAACCCATCTCGGTCGCCAGGATTTCACCCTCGCCCGGCATGGATTTGCGCAACACAGCCGCGCCGGAACCATCGCCGAACAACACGCATGTCGCGCGGTCGTCCCAGTTGGTCACCGAGGAAAGCTTCTCCGCCGCAATGATCAGCGCATTCTCGAACGCACCGTCGGAAATCAGCCGTTTGGCCAGCTTCATTGCGTATAGAAACCCGGAACAGGCGGCCGAAATATCGAATGCCGTCGCGTTCACCGCCCCCAACTTCTGCTGGATGTGGCAGGCCGTCGCGGGCGTCGGCGTGTCCGGCGTGATCGTCGCGACAATGATCAACTGAACTTCCTCCGCCTTCATCCCGGCCTGCTCAAGCGCGCGCTCGGCGGCCTTTGCACCCATATGGGAGGTGGGTTCGTCGTCGGCCGCGATGCGGCGTTCCTTGATCCCCGTGCGGGAGACGATCCACTCGTCGGTGGTATCCACCATCTTGCAGAGATCGTCGTTGGTTAAAATCTTTTCTGGGACATAGCTTCCGGTCCCTGCAATACAGACACCGGTGGCGGAATGCGTTTCACTCATGCGGCGGGGAGATTGGAACCGGGAATCCCGGGCCACAAGCGCTAAGTTCAAGCATCAGTGACAATCACCGAAACGTCGGGCGTCATTCGGTGCCCACCGGCTTCTGCGCCATCTCGGCGAGCGCCTTTTCAATGCGCGGATTCACCCGGTGTTCGAATGTTTCCATCGAAACCCGGATCGCGTTCCTCACCGCAAGCGCGGATGACGAGCCATGCGCGATGATCACCACGCCGTTCACTCCCAGCAAGGGACTGCCGCCGTAGGTCTCGTAACTGCCCTTCTCCTTGAGCGCCTTGAACGCGCCCTGCGCGAGAATGCCGCCCAGGAAACGAACCGCACTGCCCTTGATCTCGGTCTTCAACCACTTGGAAACCGCCTTGGCGGTGGCCTCGATGGTCTTGAGCATCACGTTTCCGACAAATCCGTCGCACAACACCACATCAAGCTGACGCTCGAACAGGTCGCGACCTTCCACATTGCCGACAAAGTTGATGCCGGGAACCTCCTTCAGCAGCTTGAAGGTCTCTTTGGTGAAAGGCGTCCCCTTTTCCTCTTCCTCACCATTGGACATCAGCCCCACGGTCGGATTGGGAATCCCCAGCACGTTGCGGCAGAACGCCGTCCCCATCACCGCATAGGCGACCAGGTGCTCGGGCTTGGCACCGGGGTTCGCCCCGGCGTCGAGAATGTGGCAAAGTCCGTATTCGTTCGGAATCGCACTCGCGATCCCCGCACGATCCACCCCCGGAAGCGTGCGCAACTTCAGCGTCGCGGCAGCCACTGCGGCTCCGGTGTTGCCGGCGGAAACGAACGCATCCGCCTTGCCTTCCTTCACCATGTCCATCCCCACGCTGATCGACGAATGCCGCTTGCGCCGCACCGCCTTCGCACCCGGCTCGGCCATGCCGATCACCTCGGACGCGTGCACCACGCTCACCCGGGAATCACGCAGATCGAGCCCCATCTTCGCGCATTCCGGCCGCAGGACAGTCTCGTCCCCGACCAGATACAAATGCTCGAGTTTCGGATAGTAACGCAGGGCATCCAGGGCCCCTCCAATGTTCACGCCCGGGGCCTGATCCCCGCCCATGGCGTCGAGAGCAACTTTCATCAGTCTTGAGAATAGTCTTCTAGCGCACCATCATGGCACGAAAATTCACCATCCGGAGGTCACCCCGGATGGCAAACGGAAATTGCACAGATCAACGATGTCAGAGAGCCTCGACATCGAGCACCTGACGTTCGCGATACGAGCCACAAGACGGACAGGCAATATGCGAGGGAACCCTGCTCCCGCACTCGGGGCAGCTCTTGAAGATCGGTGCACGCCAGCGGTTGGCGCCACGGCGCTTTTTCTGACGGCTTTTGGATTGGCGGCGCTTTGGAACAGCCATGGTAGTATGTGCGTAGTTTAGAGTTGGTCCTTCAAATCATCGAGAGCTGACCAGCGGTCATCACTCTCGGCGCGGGGCGGAGTGGGTAGCTCATCATCACCGGGTTTGTCCACTGATAAATACCTCGGATCGATTTCGCAGTTTTGCGGATCGTCTCCTTCCTCGCACTTCGGGTCGTTGGGAAAATTGATCAAAATCTCCTCGCGCAGGGCATCAGTGACATCCACCTCGCCGGTATTTCCGATCTCAATCGACACTGCGGCATGCTCCAGACGGATCGTCTGAATGAACGGATGAAGCGTCCTAACGCACTCAAACTCAAAGGGTGCGCTCAAACTGCCAGTCAGCAATAACTCCGAAGCAAAGCGCTGAACCCACAGATTGTATTCCAGCGGCCCCATCGGCACCGCGTCCTTCTCCGACAGGTCGAAAACCTCCTTCGGCAGCTCCCCGGAGACACTCATTCCCTCGTCGGGAAGCTCCGCCAAATAAATCAAAAGTCTTCCTTTCATCGCCGGAATCTAGCCGGAAATCAGGTCCCGCCAAGCCGCAATTCGCTGGAAATCGGCCCGAAAACGACCCCGAACCGCCATCAAACGCCACCCCGACCCGCCGCCGCCCGCGCCATGCAGCGAAATTCTCCACCCGCCCCGACCCCATCCCAAGGCGATCAAGTGTGCGGGAATCGCTCGATCAACCCGGCTGCAGAACCACTGATTGCTCTGAAATCACTGATTCTTCTCTGACTCGGAAGGCATTTCGCCTCCGAAGGCCTCGCGAGTTGGGAGTCCTTCACCCTCAAACGCCTGAAAACATCAGCGCAATCCGACTCATCAGTCTGAATCTGTGGTTCCTATTGGCGCCTCTTGAGTGGGTGGTTCCCTCGCTTGGCCGCCCTCGCTCCCGTCCGGCGAAAAGAAATTTGAATTCGCCACCCCATGCCATATACCAATCGCCCTACCGCCGGGCCTCGCCCGACCCTTCGATCGGGCACTCGCCGCCCCAGCTCCATCAGCCATGAAACACCTGCTCACCCTGCTCTTCGGCCTCACGCTGGCCACCATATCCGCCAAAACGGAGAAACCGAACGTCATCCTGATTTTCGCCGATGACATGGGCCCCGGAATGCTCGGCACCTACGGCCAGCAGGTCGTCACGACACCGCACATCGACCGCCTGGCCGCAGAGGGCATCAAGTTCCGCAACTACTACGGCGCCGTCTGGTGCGCCCCCTCCCGCTGGTCGCTGGCCACCGGCATGCACGACGGCCGCAAAGGCGGATGGTCCCACACCCGCGGCGGCCTCCCGATCCAACGCGACTCCGGAGCCATCACGGAAGCGGAATTCCAGAAGCGCATGGCCGCCCACAAAGCCAACGCACTGCCAATCCCGGACAATGAGGTCTTTCTCGGCCAAATCGGCCAGCAGGCGGGCTACGTGACCGCCCAGTTCGGCAAACTCGACCGCGGCTTCCTCACCTGGCACGAACGGGTCAAACGCTTCGGCTGGGACCACTACGAAGGCTACTTCGACCACGTCCGCTGCCACGGCTTCTACCCGCCCTACATCTGGCGCGACGGCGAGAAGGTGGAACTCAAGGGCAACCACATGGACGACTGCGGCAAAACCAGCGAGAAGGGCACCGAACCGATCGGCTACGGCGGCGAGACCTATTCACAAAACGTGTTCATCGAGGGAATCCTCAAGTTCATCCGGGAAAACAAGGACAAGCCGTTTTTCATCTACCACCCCACCCAGCTCCCGCACGGACCGGTGGCGATCCCCGAAATCCATCCCGACTTCAAAGACGACTCACGGCTCAGCTTCGCGGAAAAGAAATACGCCTCCATGGTCAAGATGCTCGATGACCACGTGGGCCTGATCATGGAGGAAGTCAAAAAACAGGGGATCGATGACAACACCATCGTCTTCTTCTCCTCGGACAACGGCCACGAATTGTATTACGGGCCGAAGCCAGCCTATAAAAACCAAACCCTGCCCAACGGCGAAAAAGCCAACCTCACGGACAAAAAATGGCGCAGCTCCGAATGCGGCGATGTGTTCGATGGCGCCGGCGGCCGTGCGGGACTCAAGCGCAGCGGATACCAGGGCGGCATCCAGTGCCCGATGATCGTGCGCTGGCCCGGAAAAATCAAACCCGCCACCGAGACCAACCACCTCAGCGCTCACTACGACTTCCTCGCCACTCTCGCCGACATCGGCGGCGTCGAGGTCCCGAAAGGCAAGGACAGCATCTCCTACCTCCCGACACTGCTGGGTCAGCCGCAGAAGGAAAACCACGACTTCATCTTCGTCCGCAACAATTTCCGCCAAATGGGCGGACACGCGCTCGTGACCCAGGCAGGCTGGAAACTCGTCCAAGACACCAAGCACAAGAACCAATACCAGCTCTACAACATCCAGACCGACAACGAAGAGCGCCACGAACTCTCGGCCGAACACCCGGAACTCGTCGATCGGCTCAGGAAAACCATGCTCGAACAGGTCAATTCCGACCGACCGGATCTTTGAATCCGGGCGTCCGCAACCACGCAAGGAAGCCACGCCGCTCCGCAGGCCATCGGCGGAGCGGACCCCGCCGCTCCGGCATCGGCCACGACGCGCGGCGACCCCAAAAACAATTCGGCTTCACCCACCGGGTGAAGCCGAACCATCGAGCGGATCAACCGCTCTCGGGGAATCTCATGAATCAACCGGCTTGGCCGGCTGCCTCGCGCGCCGCTTTCTGTGCAGCGGCTTTGGCGGCGTGAATCTCCGGCGTGCAGCTGGAATCGGTCGGCGAGTCGGGTGCGGCGTCGCTTTTCTCGAGATAACCGTTCTTGATCATCCACTCTTCGACTTCCGCGCCGCTCACATCGGCGAGCATGGTGCCGTCGACCACCACGCACGGCGACAGCTGCTGTCCGCTCTCCTGTTCCATTTCCCAGCGGAATGCCGGGTTCTTGATGATGTCCTTCTCGTCGTAGCTGAGGTCATACTTGCGCATGATGGCGCGCACGCCTTCGCTCCAGCCGCAGAAGGTTTTCAGATAGGCGGTGATTTCCGGTTGTTCCTTGCTCATGATGGATGTGATGGGAGGTTTGCTGGCCACTCACTACCGCATCCTGCGGTTTTCGCAAGTCGGACGGGCCTACGAAATCAGCGCGTTTTTTGCGCTCTCCGCCAGGCCAGTCAACCGGTCGCACGGCCGATCCCGCGCGCATTTCCGCCGGCGGAACCAGCCGGCTCCACCCGCGTTGGCAGCCGCCCCGCACCACCACCACGGCGGTCTAGGCGTTCTTCTGCCAGTCCGGTTTGCGGTCGTAAACCCAGCGGTAGTAGCTGGACAACTTCAGTTTGGAGGCCGCGGCCTCATCCACAAACACCTTGGCATTCGGATGATGCTGCAGAATCGATGCGGGCACGATCGCCGCCACCGGTCCTTCGACACTCGCGGCAATCGCGTCGGCCTTGTTCCCGCCAAATGCCAGCAACAGGTTCACCCGGGCGTCCATGATCGTGCCGATCCCCATGGTGATGCAGTGCCGGGGAACATCCTCTCCCCGGCCGCCGAAAAAGCGCGCGTTGTCCTCAACCGTCCGCTGCGTCAGCGTTTTGATGCGGGTGCGCGAGGCGAACGAAGACCCCGGCTCGTTGAAACCGATGTGTCCGTCCGAGCCAATGCCCAGAATCTGGAGATCGATGCCTCCCGCTTCCCGGATCTTGCTCTCGTAGGCAGCGCAGAAACCCGGAACATCATCCGTCATCCCGTCGGGAATGTGAACCCTGACGGGGTCGATGTTGATCTGGCTGAACAGGTTCTCCCACATGAAGCTGTGGTAGGATTGCTCGTGGTCCCGCGGCAGCCCGATGTATTCGTCGAGATTGAAAGTGGTGACCCGGCTGAAGTCCAGGCCCTCCTCCCGGTGCATCCGCACCAACTCCTGATAAAGCGGAAGCGGCGTGCTCCCGGTTGCAAGACCGAGCACCGCATCCGGTTTCTCGCGAACGAGACGGGCGACCACCTGGGCCGCGGCCCGGCTGGCGGACTCCTTGGTATCCGAAATGATCACCTCCATCAGAACACCTCCTTCAGCTCTTTGGCATCCATCGGAATCGGCAGACCGCCATCCAGACAATCCTGCAGCTGGCCGTCCTTCCACATCCTCAGCCGGTACAAGGTGGCAAACGAGAAACTCGGCGCGGATCCACCCTGGCCGCCGACAATTTCGGCGCCCCGCCGCACGTTGTCCTGCATCCACGCCGGCAAGCGCAGGTGATACGGATTGCGGGCGACTTCACCGACATGAAGGGCGGTGGCGGCCACCAGGTCCGCAACCACTTCCGCATTGCCTTCGATCATCAGGTTCGGCGAATGCATCGGCTTCCAGAATTCGGTTTCCACCACCTTGCAGGAAAATGAATCATCCATTTTCTGCAGCGCGCCCACCACCCGGTGATGCGTCGCCACATGGCGGGAATTCCAGTCGTCCTCGTGGGGCATGAACACGCAGTCCGGATCATGCTTCTTCAGAACCTCAACGATGTCATCGGTGTCGAGCGGCTCAAAGCCCTCTCCCACCCGCTCGATGTCCCAGCCAAGATACCCACACGCGGCCTCAAGCTCCTCACTGCGCTCCGCCTGCCGCTCGACATTGCTGCCGAAGGTGACGGGCACGTTGATGATGTGCTTGCCCGCCTCGCGCATCAGCCGCAATGGCAGCAAACCGGTCACGCACTCGTCGTCCGGATGCGGGGAAAAAATCAGCACCTTGGAACCGGACACCGGCGCCACGGTCGCTTCGTTCGACGGCTCAATGGCCTTCGCACGCTGCAGGACATCTTCAATGGATTCTACAAATTCGAGGTAGGGATTATTCATGGAAATTCAATTGGCTGGCATACTTGCGGCAGGAGACCGAACCGCCGGTGTGCGGGATGGATGGTCCGCCTCACTGACGGATGGCCCCCGTTCACCGGGAGCTACGGCATTTCCTCCGGAGCTTCGGCCGCCTTCACGGCGACGTCATCCTCGGTCACCTTCGTCTTGTCCCAGAAGGACAGGAAGAAAATCACCCCGATCCCCCCGGCCATCAGGGCCGGGAACATCCAGAATTCCTTCCACTGCGCCATGGTGTCCGAGATCAAACCGACGTCGACCCCGTCGGGCATCTTCACCGAGAACATCCGCGCCAGCTGCTGGCCGAAACTCAGAACCTGCTCGCCCCGCGCCGTGGAAATCGCCGTGTCCAGATCGCCGTAGTTGGTCACCCCGGCACCAAAGCGGCCGAAGGCCACCTGATAACCGAAATACATCCCCACCCCCTGGGTGAGAAACACCAGCAGACTCTGGACTTGTCCGCGCACTTCCTTCGGCGCCACCCGGTCGGCATACATGAAGCCGGTGACGAAGAAGAAATCATAGCAGATCCCGTGCAGCGCGATGCCGAGGAACAACATCCAGACGGTTTGCTCCGGCGCGCCGAAGGCGAAAAGCAGGTAGCGCACCACCCAGGCGGCCATGCCGATCAGGATCATCCATTTCACACCGAGGAACCGGAACATCAGCGGAATCATCAGCATGAAGAAAATCTCCGACATCTGGCCGACCGTCATGCTCGACGCCGCTTGCTCGAAGCCGGCGTTGGTCAGGTAGTTTCCGGTCAGCCCGTAGTAGTAGGCCAGCGGAATGCAGATCAGGCACGAGCAGACGAGAAACACCGCGAAACCCGGATTCTTCAGCATCTTCAGCGCATCCACCATCAACAGCGACCGCAGACTCATCTTCCGGCCCGCAGCCGGGGCCGGAGTGTGCGGCAGGAAAAACGAAAAGACACCGAGCAGCAGCGAACTGGCAGCCGCCACCCAGAACATGTTCAGACTGGACGTCCAGCCCATGAAGCCGATCGCGAGCCCCGCCATGATCCAGCCGATCGTCCCCCACACGCGCACCTTCGGAAACCGGACCCGGTCGAGATGCGAAAAGGCGATCGTATTGCCAAGCCCGAGCGTCGGCATGTAGCACAGCATGTGGCCGATCATCAGCCAGACCATCAGCTTGCCATTACCCGCCGCAGCCGCGCCGGGAACCGCCAGCATCAAGCCGCCGCCGATCAGAAACAACACCCCCATCACAATCTGCGATGCGAAAAACCGGTCCGCCACGATGCCGAGAAACAACGGCGCGATGATCGCGGCCAGCGGCGCACTGCCGTAGGCGCCGGCACCGAAGTCGGCCAGACCGTTCGCCCCAAGGCATTGCCCGAGGGTCGCAAACCACGCCCCCCAGGTGAAGAACTGCAGGAACATCATCACCGACAGGCGGATGAATACGGAAGTGGAGGTGGTGGTCTGGCTCATGGCGCTTGCTCAAGTAGGTTGGCTGCGTGGGTGATGTCCGCTTCGCGCTGGTCGCCGGCTTCACGCTCGATCGCGACGGCTCCACGGTAGTTGATCGCGTCGAGCGCCTGATAGAATGCAGCGGTGTCCACGTCTCCGGTTCCCCACGGCACTTCAGCGCCCCATTTTCCGGCAACGGGCGAAGCAGTGGCGTCCTTGATGTGCACGTGCTTGATCCACGGCGCGAGCACGCCGATTGCCTCGATCGGGTCGCCTTTTCCATAGAGGATCATGTTGGCGGGATCGAAGTTCACTCCCACGGCCGGGTGACCGAGGTCGGCGAGGAAATGCTTGAGGTCCTCGGCGGTCTCCTGGCCGGTCTCGAGGATCAGCGTGATGCCAGCTTCCGCGGCGGCATCGGCGAGCTCCTTCATGCGGTCGAGAAACTTGCGGTAGCCGGCCGCATCGTTGTGGTCGATGAATCCGGCGTGGGTCGAGAGGAACTTCACGCCCATTTCCGCGGTCTTGCCGATGGCGGCAAGCGCCAACTCGCGGTTCTTCGGCCACTCGGCGTCCGGGATGATGCCACCGGTTTCGCGGATCGTTTCCAGACTGGAATAATTTTCCTGCGGGAAGCCGACCATGGTCGAGCTGATCTGCCAGCCGTTGCTCTGGATGGCGTCGCGGAATGCGTCCGCTGCGGAAATCTCGAGGTGGAGGCCGGTGAGGGTGCTGTGTTTCATCACTTCCGTCACCCGTTCCAGGTCGTTACGGAGCGACCATGTGCACACGCTGATGGTTCTGTTCATGAGTATTCGGTTTCGAGGGCCATGCGGACGGATTCGGCCGCTTGTTCCGGAGTAATGACCGGCTTGTCCGCGCGCCCGGAGATCAGCTCCGCAAAATGCGCGACTTCGTTCTGGTATCCGTCGCCATCCTGAAGCTCGGGCGTGAAGGGCTCGCCCTCGCCCGGATAGACGGTGAGCTTGCCGCCTTCGAACACCACGGCCGCCTTCTCAAACACCGCCTTGAAGGCCATCCGGAACGGAAAGCTCTGCGGCATCAGCCAGCTGGCAGTCGCACTCACCGTGAGATTGTCGGGATAGGAAAGCCAGGTCTGGACGTGACCGGTCATGCCGGATGCCATCGGGACCTTCCGCGACTCCACCTTGGCGGGCTTGCCGAGCAGGTAGTTGATGAAATCGAGATCGTGCACGTGCAAATCGAGCGCGATGCCCCCGCTCTTCGCCGGATCGGCGAACCACGAATCCCCGCTCCACGCCGGTGCGGCGGAAAGTCGTTCGAACTCGGCGGCCACGATCCTGCCGAAGCTGCCGGCGTCCGCCGATTCCTTCAGCCAGACGTATTCCGGCCAGAAACGGATGCAGTGGGCGACCATCAACTGCTTGCCCGCCGCAGTGGCCGCGGCGATCATCGCATCGCAATCGTCGCCATTGAGCGCCATCGGCTTTTCACAAAGCACGTGCACCCCGGCCTCCAGGCACTGGACGGCCACCACCTTGTGCAGGTGGGTCGGCAGCGCGATGGAAACCGCGTCCAGGTTTTCCGACGCCAGCATCTCGGCCAGGTCGCTGTGGATCGCCACACCATCCAGATCGAGCTCATCCGAGCCCGAACCGATGTTGCCCTTTTTGCCTTTGCCGAAGTCCGGGTTGCTGTCGCAAACCGCGGCCACGGTGGCCTGTTCCACCTTGCGCCACGCCTTCAGGTGCGTGCCGCCCATGAAGCCCATTCCAACGATACCGATCCTCATGCCTGCAGGTCCTTGAGTTCCCAGCCCTTGCGGTAGGATCTGGTGATGAACTTGTTGGCTTCCTCGGAATTGGTGAAGCGGAGTTTCGCCGCATCCCACTCGAGAAGTTCGTTCGGGAACCGGGATGCCAGCGCGCCAAGCAGCACCGTCTCCGTCAGCGGACCACCGTAATCGTGGAAGTCGGCGAGCGGCTTCACTTTCTCACCGCGAATGGCACTGACGAAGTCCTCGTAGTGGTTGCGCGGCTTGAGCTTCGGATAGCGGAAACCCTTGAACTTGTCGCGCGGATACGGAACCGGCAACTGCCCGTGCGGCTGCAGCAAAACGCCCTCGGTGCCGACGAAAATCGACCCCTGGTTCGGCATCTTCTCGCCGAACATCTCGAGAAACTTCGCCGGCGGACGCAGCGATCCGTCCGTCCAGGTGACCTTGACCGTCTCGCCCGCGGTGAGGTCGTTGCCCGGGAAAATGTATTCAAAGGCCTCGTCGATCGCCCAGTTGGTCGCGTTCGGCTGCTGACCGGTCGACTTCACCGAAAGCGGAGCGCGCACGCCCAGCGCCTGGAACATCGGGCTGTAAATGTGGCAGCCCATGTCGCCGAGAGTGCCGGTGCCGAAGTCCAGACGTTTGCGCCATTCACCCGGATGATAGTAATTCTCGATGTAGTCGCGCTCCGCGGCCACGCCGAGCCAGAGGTCCCAGTCGAATTCCGCCGGCACCGGATCCTTGCGGCCCTCGGGCTTCGGCTCCGGGTCACCCCAGGTCTTGTGGCTGAACATGTGCACTTCCTTCACCTTGCCGACCACGCCGTCCTGGATCAGGCGCGCGGTGAGGCGTTCGTAGGTGGTGGAGGTGAGCTGGGTGCCCATCTGCGTCACCAGCCCGGTTTCCTTGGCGATTTCCGCCATCCGGCGGGTTTCGAAAAGCGTCTGCGCCAGCGGCTTCTGGCCATACACGTTCAGGCCCTTGCGCATCGCGCTGATGCCGATCGGCGCGTGCATGTGGTCGGGCGTGGAAACGTTCACGGAGTCGAGCTTGTCGCTCTCTTTCTCGAGCAGGTCGCGCCAGTCCTTGTAGACCCGGATGTCGGGAAACTCCGCTTTCACCTTGGCCAGCCGGCGGTCGTCGACCTCGGCGATCGCGGTGAGCTGGAGGTTCGGATTCGCCGAAAGCGTCTTCAGGTCGGCATAGGCCATGCCATCCGCGCCGAAGCTGGCGTGCTGGACCTTGCCGTTCGCCGACGTGCCGGCACGGGCGATGTTGAAAAGCGGCAGGGTGGCCGCCGTCACGGCCGTCTTGCGGAGAAAGTTTCGTCTAGTTTGCATCGGAGATTTCCTTGATGGTTGCGTTGCGGAATGCCACCGGGCTGCCGTGACCGGCGAATCCGAAGTGGCCCTTTTTCAAATCCTTGCCCGGGTGCGGGCTGTCACTCTTGAATTCAGTCACCGTCGAGAGATCGGCATTGAGGATCTCCACACCATTCAGCACGACCTTGATCGTCGACCCCTTCACCGTCACCGTCTGCTTGTTCCACTCACCGACCGGCTTCAGGTGCCCCCGCTTGGCGGCGACCATGCCGTATGCCGAACCGTGGAATTGCCGCGGGTCGAGTTTCGCATACTCCGGCGCGGTATTGTCGAGCACCTGCAGTTCGCACATCCCGGAGTAGGCCGGATCCCCCTCACCGGGGTAGCGAATGGCCAGACCGTTGTTGCCGCCGGCCGGAAGCTTGAATTCGAAACACACGATGAAATCCGTGTATTCCTTCTTCGTGTAGATCGTCCCCCCCTTGCCTTTCTTGCATTGGATCATGCCGTTCTCGAAGGAGTAGTTCTCCACCGCACCGGCCCAGCCGTCGGAGGATTTACCATCAAACAGGGGAACGAAATCCCCGCCAAATCCGCAAAGCGCGGTGGCAAGGAGCAGTGGAAGCGAAATAAAGTTTGAGAGACGCATACGATTTCTTGGTTGTTCGGAGTGTAGTCGGCCACCACGGCCCGGTCTTGTAAAATTCTGACGCACTTGTGTATTGCCGTGCTCCGCTACTTCCGCCGCTTCCGGTAGTCACCCGGCGAAAATCCCGTATCCTTCTTGAAGGCACGGCAAAAATGACTGTGGTCGTAAAACCCGGTTTCAGTGGCAATGGAAGTAATCGTATCGTTGCTGGAAAGCAACCGATGACTGGCCGCACGCAGACGAACGTTGGTCAAATGCTGCTTCGGGGAAATCCCGAAGGTCTTCTTGAAATTGCGCTCGAACTGCCCGGTCGACAAACTCGCCAGCAGCGCGAGATCCTCCACCCGGATCGGACTGGCATAGTGGACCCGTATGTGTTCCAGCACCTTGTTCATCTCCGCATACGGCCGCACCTTCTCACTGTCGTCCTCCATGTTGCGCGCGATGCAGGCCAGACCGATGATCTCACCCTCCTCGTCGTAAAGCGGCAGCTTGGTCGTCACGAACCAGTTGATGGCGTTTTTCGGATCCGGCGCCAGCTCCACCCGGTCAATGATCGGCGTGCCGGTCTCAAATACCTGCCGATCGTCCTGCACGTAGCGCTCGGCCTGCTCGACCGGAAATAGATCGAAATCACTCTTGCAGATCATGTCGTCCTCCGACTCCTGACCGCACAACCGCGCCGCCAACTGGTTCGCCATCATCACCAGACCATCGCAATCCTTCACCACAAAGTAGACGCCGGGCAAAAAATCGAACAACCGCTGGAGCGGCGCCCCATGAAGCGCCCTCCGAAACCGGTCCCTCGCTGCGTTTGACTCGTTCTCCCCCATGTCCGTGCCCGGAAATCATCGCCCCAATCGCCCCACACGCAACCGTCAAACGCATCAATCCCGATTCTCCGGAAACCCAACACCGCCACCCCATCGCCAACCGGACACCAACCGGCACCCACTCACCACCGCGCCCGGCACCAGCCACCGACCCGCGGGAAACCTCGTCGCCCGATTGGACGCCACCCACCCAACCCACCTAACAACAGCAGCCCCGGCAACCACCACCGACCCGGCGCGAAACCACCGGAAACAGCCCGGCCACCATCACAACCGACGATCTATCAGAACCAAAACCCACCCCCCGGGCGCTTATCTAGCAAGCCACCCTATCCGACCCCGAATCCCCCCCCTGAAGCCGCGCCACAACGAACTCCGCGAGCCTCCGCCACACCCCGGAATATCAAATCTGAATCCATTTCCACTCAACCCTTGACCCTATAACCGCGCTCACCTATGACCGCCCGAACGCTCGAAACCGGGGCCCGGTTCAGCCATTATTTGGCCGGACAACTGCCCCGGATTGTCAGGCGCACGCATCCCACCCGGGCCATGAAATTCATCCACCTCCTGAAAACCGCGGTCGTCCTGCCGCTCATTTGCATCCAATCGAGCCTGGCCGCGCTTCAAGTCGGCGACCCCGCTCCTGCGATCCAAACCGGAGAGTGGATTCAGGGAACACCCGTCGACAACTTCGAGGGAGACAAAGTTTACATCATCGAGTTCTGGGCCACCTGGTGCGGCCCCTGTGTGGCAGCCATCCCGCACATCAACGAACTCCACCAGCAGTATAAGGATCAGGGACTTGTCGTCATCGGACAAAACGTCTGGGAACGAAACATCGCCGGCGTGAAACCATTCCTCGGCAAAATGGGCAACAAAATGACCTACCGCGTGGCCATGGACGACACCTCCGACGGAAGCCGCGGCACCATGGTGAACCACTGGCTCAAAGCCGCCGGCAAAACCGGCATCCCCTGCGCCTTCGTCGTCAACAAGAAGGGAAACGTCGCCTACATCGGCCACCCGATGGCCATCGAAAACTCCCTGCTTGAAGAACTCCTCGCCGAACCCTCCACCAATTCCGCTGCCGCCGGAACCGAAACGCAAGCCGAGCCCCTGCCCGCGGAAACCCTCGCCCTTGTCAGCCAGACCAAACAGGAACTCCTCGCCGGAGAATTCGACAAAGCCGAAGCCGGCATCTCCAAACTCCAGAACACCCTGCCCGCTGAGCACCGCGACATCGGCGCACTCCTCTACCTCGACCTCCTGCTGGCGCGCAAAAAGAACAACGACGCCCTCTTCCTTTCCGAGATGATGGCGGAGGACTTCAAGAACTCGCCCGCCACCCTCTGCGACATCGCGGACCGCCTCTCCAAACCACCCGGCGCACCCTCCGGACAGCTCGACGCCGCCGCCAACATCGCCGCCACTGCCGCCGAAAAAGAAGGCTCCCAGCAATGGCAGGCCTTCGCCATTCAGGCCCGTGTGGCATCCCTCAAAAACAACAAATCCGGGGCTATTGCACTGCAAACCAAGGCGGTCGCCCTCGCACCCGAAAAACACGCCATTTTGGCGCGAAAAACGCTTCTCTCCTATCAGGGATCCCCTGCGCCCGAAACCCCGGCGCAATAATCACCCCGAGACCCCTCACCCTTCCATATACCAACACCACCCGCACCCCCAGATGCCAGAAACCAAAGCCCACTTCATCGACGCCATTCGAGAGCGTGTCGGAGTCACCGTCGTCGGTCAGGACGTCGTCGTCGAACGCATGATGATCGCGCTGCTTACCGGCGGCCACCTCCTCCTTCTCGGCGTGCCCGGCACCGCCAAGACACTGCTCGTCAACTCGGTCGCCAAAGCCGTGGACCTCGCCTTCAGCCGTGTCCAGTTCACCATCGACATGCTCCCCTCCGACATCCTCGGCTCGGAGCTGCTCGACCAGGCATCCGGAAAATTCCGCACCCACAAGGGCCCGGTGTTCACCAACCTCCTGCTCGCGGACGAAATCAACCGCGCAGCCCCCAAAGTCCAGAGCGCCCTGCTCGAGGCCATGCAGGAACGCAAGGTCACCATCGGCAACGAAACCTACTCGCTGCCCGTGCCCTTCCTCGTCATCGCCACCCAGAACCCCGTCGAGCAAGCCGGCACCTTCGAACTCCCCGAAGCCCAGCTAGACCGCTTCATGCTCTGCCACCGGCTCAACTACCCCGAAGCCGATCAGGAAGAGGAAGTCCTCCGCCGCCAGGTCAACATGGGCCTCAAACGCGTCGAAGGCGGAGCCGTCCCGAAAAGCGCCTTCGACATGATCGGAAACGAGCCCGTCTGCAGCGCAACCGACCTCATCGACGCAATGGAACAGGTCCAGAAAGTCCACGTCAGCGAAGTCTTCCTCAAACACTGCGTCGAGTTCATCCGCCTCACCCGTGAACACCCGGCCATCGAGCTCGGCTGCTCCCCGCGTGCCAGCCTTTCCATCATCCAGGCCGCCCGTGCCCGCGCCTACGTCAAACAGCGCGACTACGTGATCCCGGAAGACCTCTTCGAACTCGCCGAAGACGTCGTCCTCCACCGCATCCGCCTCAGCTACGAGGCACTCGCCGAAGGCCGCAGGCCCGGGGAAGTGCTGCAGGAAATGCTCGGCAAACTCGGTTGATCCAACCATGCGGTCCACAGGCCAACTCACCAACGACCCGCTCGACGCGCGGCAGTTCGAAATCGCCGTGCGACGGCTTTCCAACGCCCTGACCTATGGCCAGGAAAGCTCGCCGTTCCTCGGCGCCGGCATCGAATACGTGCAATCCCGCCTCTATCAGCCCGGGGACCCCGTCAAGTTCATCGACTGGCGCATCACCGGACGAACCGGCAAGTTCCACGTCAAGGAATACGAGGCACCCAAGCAGATGCCCGTCTACCTGCTCGTCGACACCTCGGCATCCATGTGCGTGAGCTCACTGCCGATGAGCAAATACGCCTGGGCCGTGCAACTCGCCGGCGGCATCGCCCTCGCCGCCGTCGAACACATGAACCCGGTCGGCCTCATGACCGTCGGCGACCGCGAACTCCACCAAACCCCATCACTCGGACGCGGCAGCATCCTCCAGTGGCTCCACCAACTGCGCAAATTCCAGTTCGTGGAAACCACCACCCTCGGCCAACGGATCCGCGAACTCATCCCCCGCGTCGAACAACGCTGCCTCTTCATCGTCATCAGCGACCTCCACGAACCCGACGCCCTGCCGGCAATCAAACTCATGGCCCAGGACCACGACTGCGCCGTCCTCCACCTGGAAGACCCCGCCGAACGCGGCAAAACCGGCGGCGGCATCTTCCGCGCCGTCGAGGCGGAAACCGGCCGCGAATTCGTCGCCCACGGACACTCCAAATTCTTTTCCGACGAAGACACCCACTCGCTCGCCCGCGCCGGCGTCGACTACCTCCACCTGCCCACCGACGAGCCCATCGTCTCCCGCCTCAGCCACTTTCTCAAAAACCGCAAATCCACAGGAAGGACCGGATGAACAACGATTCCCGAAAAACCCGGCGCTTCCTCCGGGCGGCGGTCGCCTGCCTGCTTGCATCCCTGCCACTCCAGGCCACCGCGTCGCCGGATGCCGCGTCTCCCGCCGCCGAAACCATCGGACTCGAAGGCCGCGTCACCATCACCCTGCCACGCGGAGACCTCAGACCGAAACCCCTCAACGACCGCGCCCCGATCTTCCTCCGGATCAATGACATCACCCCGGCGGAAGACGGAGGATTCACCTACGACCTCCACTACATGGGCCTCGAGGCCGGCCACTACCAACTCACCGAATACCTCATGCTGCCGGACGAATCCCCGGCCACCTCACTCGGTTCGATGGACCTCCACATCGCCAGCATCCTGCCCGACGACCACGACGGAGCCCTCCCGCCCCACGTCGCCCGACCATTCCCCTGGATCGGCGGCTACCGGGTGCTGATCGGCCTCTTCGCTTTCCTCTGGGTCACCGGACTCGTCGCTTACATCTGGTTTTTCCGCAAACGCAATGAAGCCGTTGCAGAATCCGCCGAAACCGCTCCCCCCTCGTTCGCCGAACAAATCCGCCCCCTCGTTTCCGCTGCCGCAACCGGCGACCTGTCGGTGGATGATCGCGCCCGCCTCGAACGCCTGCTCAGCGGATACTGGCGGGACAAACTCAAGCTCCCGGACCAGCGCATGGCCGACGCCCTCGCAAAACTCAAAAACCACTACGAAGCAGGCCAACTGCTGCGCGCCCTCGAACACTGGCTCCACCGTCCCGGCGGCGCCTCCAAACAGGACGTCGACAAACTCCTCGCACCCTACGGTGAACCCGAGAACCCGGAAAACACCCCGAACACCAACACAGAGGAGGACGCCGCATGAGTTTCCACCACCCCATGCTTCTCGGCCTGCTCGCCCTGCCGGTCATCCTCGGCTTCTGGCAATGGGTCCGCCGCGGACATCCCCTGGTCCTCCCCTTTGACCACGGCCAACAGCGCAGCGGACACTTCCTCCGCATCGCCACCAACCTCGCGGATACCCTCCCGGCACTGCTCCTCGCCGTCGCCATCCTCATGCTCGCGGGACCACGCCGGACCGCCCCGCCCCTCGACGAGCGCATCCGCAACAACATCATCATTTGTGTCGATGTCTCCGGCTCCATGAGCCAGGCCTTCGGCACCAAAGGCAACAGCTTCAGCCGACCCACCGGCAAGGCGACCCGCTTCGATGCCGCATCCGAAGCCACCAAACAATTCTGCCTCTTCCGCAAGGGTGACTCCTTCGGCCTCACCATCTTCGGCTCCGAATACGTCCACTGGATTCCACCCACCCCCGAACTCTCCGCCATCGTCGGAGCCTTGGAATACATCCGTCCGGGCAACATGCCGGGCTGGATGGGAGGAACCCAGATCGCCAACGCACTCTACGGATGTGCCGACGCCCTTGCGAAAATCCCCGAAGGCGACCGTGCCGTCGTCCTCATCACCGACGGTGCCAGCGGCGACTTCGCCGACGGCGGAGACCGCCATGTCGCCCAGTATCTCGCCGACGCCAACATCCGCGTCTACAGCATCCTCATCGACGGCAAGGACACCCCCGGCGCAGGCATCAATACCATCTCCGCCATGACCGGCGGCAAGGCCTTCACCGCGGCAAACCCCGCCACCCTGCAACTCGTCTTCGACGAAATCGACAAAATGCAGAAAGCCCGCTTCAAGCAGGTCACCGCCGATTGGGTCGACTACTACACTCCGCTCTCCCTGGCCGGTCTCGGCATCGCCGCACTCTACGCACTCTGCCTGCTGGGCCTGCGCTACACCCCATGGTAATCTCATGACGAAAGAGGAAATCACCACCTACGCCATCACAGCCGCCGTCGGAATCGCGGCCCTGGCCACCTTGGGTGAATGGATCCACTCCCGCCGCACCAAACGCACCGGACGGCTTTCCTTCGGCGCGTCCGGACGGCCCCGCTCATGGACCGCCGTCGCGCCGGTTCTCCGCGTCCTCGCCCTTTCCGCCGCTGCCTGGTCGCTCGTCACCCTCATCGGATTCAACGGCCTCGTCCGAGACCGCAACCGCGGTGACGACGTCCGCCACCACGTCATGGTCATGCTCGACTCCTCCCCGTCCATGCAGATCGCAGATGCCGGACCGGAAGGCAACCAACGCCGCTGCGTCCGCGCCGCAGAAGTCCTCCAGTCCATCCTCAACCGCATCCCATCCGACGACGTCCGCTTTTCCGTCTGCAACTTCTATACCGAAGCCCGCATGGTCGCCAAAGAATGCCGCGACCGCGAACTCGTCTCCTACTTCGCCGCCGATGTCCCCTTCGTCATCACCTACCGGCCCGGCAAGACCGACATCCTCAAGTCCCTCAACCAGGCCGGTGAGTTCATGAAGGATTGGGAGCGCAAATCCGCCACTCTCATCGTCCTCTCGGATGGCGACAGCGTGGCGTCCACCGGCCTCAAGCCCATGCCCTCTGCGGTGTCGGATGTCGTCTTCGTCGGCATCGGAAACCCCAACCGGGGCAGCGCCATCAACGGAATCGTGTCACGTCAGGACGGCTCCTCGCTTTCCCAGCTCGCCCGCCGCCTCGGCGGAACCTACTTCGACGCCAATCTCCACAACGTCCCCTCCAGCGCTCTATCCGGCATCAACGACACCAGCGCCAACGGCTCCAAATGGAAGGCCGACCGCCGCCAGCTCGCCATCATCTCTCTCGGAGCATCCGCGGCCATCCTCTGCCTGCTTCCCCTGCTCCTCCACCTCATGGGCAGCTCATGGAAACCCATGACTCCCGCCGCCATCCGCAAGCTTCAACAGAAAGGAGCCGCCGCATGAAAAAGATCCTACTCCTTCTCTGGCTCCTCCTGCCACTGCCGATGATCGTCCTCCACTACGGTCCCGGACGCAAATGGCTCGCCCTCGACAAAGCCCACACCCTGCTCCGCCAAGCCCGCTCCCTGGAAGAAAAGGAGGACTGGCAGAGCGCCGGACTCCTCTACGAAAAAGCCGACGCCCTCATCGAAAGTGACATGACCAAGCTCAGGCACCTGGTCAGCCTCGCCCAGATCCGCTCGAACTACCGCCAGGGAAAAGCCATCGACGCCATCGACCAAATCGAACAACTGATCAGCGACGAAGGATTTTCCGACCTGCCCGCCGAATACCGCAACGAAGCCCGCGACCTCGCCGGCCGGATCCACTACTACGCCGGCTGGGTGATGCGCCTCGAAGGTGCCCGCCGGGACCTCTGGATGGAGGAAGCCGAACTCGCCCGCCAGAACTTCCGCCTCATCGCCGAAGAACACGAATCCACCGCATCCCCGGAAGAAGCCCGCCAACAAAAGGTCAACCTCGAATCCGCCGTCAGCCTCCAGCGCATGAGCCTGTTCGAACTCATGGGCAAAGGCCTGCCCAAAGAAGTCCAGTCCATGAGCGGCAAGGCGCTCGGCGAACAAATGGCCAAACGCAAGGGCTCGCGTGGCGAGGAAGCCAAGGAAGGCGAGGAAGAAGGAGAAGACTCCGGCCCCGGCGCAGGCACCATGCGCTACCAACCCGGATCAGGATCCTGATTCATCAATTTAAAACCACCAACACACACTTCATGAAAACCGCAAACCAGTTTTCCGGACCCCTCCGAAACGCCGCGCTGCTCCTGGCCCTGGCCGCCACGGCATCAAACGCCCAACAACCGGGCCTGAACATCACCCTGCCAGCCGATGCGGAAAGCATCAACGTCCCCGCGGAGGATGTGAAGGCCGCCATCCGCAAGACTCCCGCAACCGACGCCGCAACCGGAGAAAACACCCCGAAACCCGCGGCCAAAGTCAGCCCCGCTCCCAAAGCTCAACCCGAAGCCGCTCCCAAAGCTGCTCCCAAAGCCGCTCCCGAGCCGGTCGTCGAGAACAAGCCCCAGCCCGTCGTCGAGACCAAGCCCCAGCCCGTCGTCGAGAAAAAGCCCGAGCCGGTCGTCGAGGACAAGCCCGAGCCCGCCGTCGATCAAGCACTGCTGCGTCTCGCCAAAGCCGTCCGCACCATGAACTACGACCGCTCACCCGAAGCGGTCATCAAAACCACCAGCGATCTGGCGGACAAAGAGAAAAACACCCCCGAAGACGACTTCCGCCTCGCCGTGATCTTCGGCGACTGGCAAGCCGTGGGAGACACCCTCGCCAGCCTTCCCCAGGAAGACGCCGCCATCGGCTACAGCCGTCTGCTCAAATCCCTCGCCGAGCGCTCCTCAAACATCGGTGAATTGCTCAAGGCCGCCCCTTCCTCAGCGTCCAGATCACGCTCATCGCGCACCTCCACCAGCTACAACAGCCAGGCCAAGGCGAAGCCCGCACCGCTGCTCAGCGAAGACTTCTACGCCGTCATCAACGCCGCTCCGGGCAACATCCGCCAGGAGGACCTCGCCCACGTCGCCGTCCTCGTCAGAACCGCACTCGGAACCGCCGGCAAGGACAACTTCATCAAACAGATGACCAACGGCCTGAAAGGCCTCGGCGGAACATCCCCCGAAGGCCGCCTGCTCGCCGCTGAACTCCTCTCCACCCTCAACTGGATCAACGACGCCAAACCCTTCCTTCCCATGGAGAAATCCGAATGGAAGGACGCGGACACCATGATGCTCGTCTACACCATGGAATACTTCACCCAAATGGGCATCGCGGAACGCGACGAACGGCTCCTCCAGAAAGCCGCCGAAGTCTCCGCCCAGGTGATGAAAAACTCCCGCTTCGGCAACTACACCCGGCCACAGTTCCGCCAGGCGCTCGACCGCCTCGTCCAGCTCCTCCCCGAACTCGAGGAAGACAAGGCAATCTCCCTCATCCGCGAGCAGCTCTTCGAACAGAAAGCCACCCTCTCCGACCTCATCCTCATCATCGGTGAAATCGGCCAGAAAAACACCGAAAACGCCAAACTCAGCGACCGCGCCGCCAGCCTCGAAACCCAGAACCTCATCCTCCGCGCGCTCACCGCAAAAGAAGGTGAACTCCCGCAGGTCGTCGCCATCCCGGTCACCAACTGGCTCACCGAAGCCGAAGGCTGCTTCCGCGCCGGCGGCGCCGTCGCCGTCGAAGCCACCCAGGCGGAAATGCTCCTCATGCGGCGCTCCGGCACCCGCAACAACACCTCCGTCACCACCCTCGCTCCGGACACCATCCTGCGGACCGCTCCACCCGAAAAAATCCTCAAGCGCCTCAGCCCCGGCCTCCAACAACGCGTCGAGCTCACCCTCCTCAAAGTCAATATCCTCAGCCCCAAGGAATCCAATATCGAGCTCGTCCGCTCCTACACCAAAAGACACCCCGGCACCGAACGCGAAGTCTGCCAGGACGTGCTCGCCGCATGGGTGGAACAACGCTCCAAACCATCCGAAAGCGCCCAAGTCAAAAGCCTGCGCGCCCGCGGACTCTATGTCCCGTCTCAGATGCTCCAGTCCGGCTCCGGCATCCCCCTCACCCGGCTCCGCCAGAACCAGAACATCAACGACTTCAAGAAACTCCTCGCCGACCTGCGCGAAATCTCGCCCGAACCGCTCGACCCCGCGCTCATCGTCCAGTCCTTCATGACCCTCCACAGTGGCGCGGAAGTCTATAAATTCGACGACATCGTAGCCATCTTCGGCCCGCCCGAAAACATGGCCCGCGCAGAACTCCTCACCCTCGTCGATGGCATGCGCGGCCGCCTCGCCCAGCAATGGCGCGACCCGGAAACCCAGAGCAACGCCCAAACCAACCGCACCGAGGAAGAAGCCGGCGACGAAGTCTCCAACGGCTACCGCACCGCCATCAAACTCCTCGACCTCGGCATCAACGAAAACGACGGAGACTGGAAATCCTTCATCACCCGCGGCCAGATGTTCTTCGATGCCGCCGAATACGAGTTCGAGCGCGAAGTCGCCCTCACCGAATACGTCAGCCTCCGCGACGAAGCCTTCGCCAGCTACAGCAAGGCCGCCGAAATCTATGCCTCCACCGTGCCCAACATCCCCCGCGGCCGCTGGACCATCGAACCCTACCAAGCCTGGTTCACCGTCATGCTCGGAGCCTCGGACCTCTCCCAGCTGTCCAGCTCCACCGCCCGCACCAACCCCGGCCTCGATGCCATCGGAGATGCCCTGCGCGCCCTCCCCGGAGAAGCCGCGGAATATCACCAGAACCTCTTTGGTGACATGCTCTCCACCCTCTTCCCGCGCATCGACGCCAACCTCCGCCAGCGCTTCCTCAACGCCGGCATCAAGATCCTCGGCAAGGACCACCCCGCCGCCAGCGCCTCCCAGGCGTCTCTCGACTACTACGGCGAACTCCTCGACGAAGTCCGCCTCCACGTCACCGTGGACGGCCCCACCAGCGTCGGTCACACCCAGCCCTTCGGCATGTTCATCAGCGTCGAGTCCACCCGCCAACTCCTCCGGGAAAGCGGCGGCTTCGGCAGATACCTCTCCAGCAACAAGAAGAGCCGCTACCCGGGAACCCAGGCCCGCGACCTGCTTGGAAACTTCAGGACCAACATCCTCTCCGCCCTCGAGCCCACCTTCGACATCCAGTCCATCACCTTCCATAGCTCGACGGTGAAGACCATCAACCTTCCCCGTGAAGGATGGGTGGAAACCCCGATGGCCTACGTCGTCCTCAAGGCGAAAAACGCCGCCGTCGACCGCATCCCGTCCATCCAGATCGACATGGACTTCGTCGACCAACCCGGTCAGATCGTCCTGCCCATCCTCTCCCAGCTGGTGCCTCTCGACGCCGTCCCGCAATCCGTCGAACCCCGCCCCTGCGAGGAACTCGCCCTCTCCGTCATCATGGACCAGCGCGAAGCGGATAAAGGCACCATCGTCGTCGAAGTCCAAGCCTCCGGCAACGGAGTGATCCCCGCCCTCGAGGAAATGTTCGACTGCCCGCAGGACGGATTCGAAATGGAAGTCTCGGACAGCGGCCAGGTCGTCACCGAGTTCGTCAGCGACGGCACCGACAAAACGCCCAAAGGCGACCGCAGCTGGCAGATCACCTACACCCGGGAACAGGATCTGCAAGCCGAAGTCCCCTTCCATTTCCCCAAACTACTCGCCTCGGTCGAACCCGCGACGATTGAATACCAATACTACAAGGACGCCGACCTCGTCACCGTCGACGCCCAGGAAGCTTCCAAAGGCGTCGTCCTCGGCAGCCCCGTCAAGAGCAGCTACCGCCTGGCATCCATCATCGGTGCCATCGTCGTCCTGCTCGCCATCGTCGGTGCATTCCTCCTCCGCCGGGTCGGCCGCAAACTCCAGCTGCAGGATGAAGCTGGGCTCACCCCGCCCGCCGAACCCACCCCGTTTTCGACCGTCGCCTTCCTCCGCCGGATCAAAAAACAATATGCCTCCGGCATGCGGGACAAGGACCTCGAGGCACTCGACAAACAAATCGAGGAAATCGACTCCAGCTACTTCAAAGACGGCCAGACCGGCGACATCGACCTGCCGAAAGTCGTCGCCAAATGGTTCAAACTGGCGAAACCCTGAGCCGGCACCGCCTGACGGATTGGCTGTTTTGAAATCGGCACCTGCTGCCGATTTCAAAACACGCCGGCCGCAATCGATCGCCACCCGCCACCGGGCCCCACAACCCCGGCCCACAGAGCCCCCCAGCCAGCCCCCCCCGCGCAGCAATCCGCAGCGCGGCACCCCCGCCAAACCCAGCTTGCGCCATCACCACGGCGCATCGGCATCGCTCGGCAGCTTCGGCTCGGCAGCTGCTTCGCCTGCAAGCGCCACCCGGGGATGCTCAAACCACCATGCCGGGGCACACTGAGTTGCGCGCGCACGACGGCCAATGGCCAGCCCGAGCCCTGCGCGGAGGATGAGGGTGGCACCACTCCGGAACCGACAACATGCGCCGCAGCCTCCCGGCCAATCGTCCGCCCCCCACTCTCTCCGTAAGCGTCCTAAAATCGACCTCCTAGGCGCGAACGGCTGACCGGCTATGCTGGCCGACATGTCCAGACCACCTGTTTCCACCGACCCGCCGTTCTGCACTGACATCGACTTCGTCGAGGTCGATCTCGACATGCCCGCC
>JAUTCT010000019.1 GCA_030673875.1 Verrucomicrobiota bacterium JB025
GTTCGAATCCGTCCGGAAAGCCACCGGAATACTCATCACGTCGTGTTCTGTCAGACATTCCGGCATAGTGGGCCACTACATATAGAGTACAAGTGAAATATCGGACAATATGAACTACTACTCAAAGTGAGGTAGCCCTGCGAAATGTCGGCGGGAGCGGGCGGGGGCAGCGGCGGGCGGGCTGTTAGCTGCCGGTGATGTGGCGGTAGCGCCAGGGGTGGTAGCCCTCGCGTTCGAGTTTGGCAGCCGTGATGCGGGCGGCATTGACGCTCCAGACGGGGAAGGGGCCGGCTTCGTAACAGAGGATGGATTTTTTGTCCGGCCACCAGGCTTTGAAGAGCAGGACGTGGCGGTCGTTGAGCAGGATGTCGCCGGGCTGCAGTTCGGACCAGGAATCGAGCTGCGTGCAGATGGCGGGGAGTTGTTTGGTGGAGTGCGGGCGGTCGAGCCGCCAGCAGCGGGAGATGAAGCCGGAGCAGTCGATGCCGCAGGCTTCGGCGGAGGTGCCGTAGTCGCCGAGCCGGCGTTTGGCGGCGGTGGAGATGTCACCGGCGGATTCGCCGCGTGCGAGCGAGTCGAGGAACTGGCGCGGGGTGTCGAAGCCGCCCCATTGGTAGGGCATGCCGGTGGCGGCCTGGCCGGGTTTCCACCAGCCGTTGGAAAATCCGTGCTCCGTGAGCGATGTGTCGGGGGTGTGGACGAGGACGCCGTTGGAGTCCGGTGCGTGGCGGATGTGGCGCGGTTCGGGCGTCCACTGGACCCGGGTGTAGGTGTAGGCGGTGGCGATGGCTTGTTCGCGGGTCACGGATTTCGCCGGGGCTGGGATGGCGAGTGGGTCGGGGGCGCAGGACGCGAGCAATGCCGCGAGGCCGGCGAGGATCGTGAGGTGTCGCTTGAACTTGGTCATTTGGAGGAGTGTGTGGCTTCGAGCGCGGCGCGGTCGGTTTCGCTGAGGGCATGGTAGCCGCGGCCGTATTTCCACGCGTATCCCCAGCGCCACGGGGTGGGCAGCAGCGGGTGGCCGCCGACCCGGGTGCCGAGCCAGGTTAGCGTGCCGACGATCGGGCGGCCGTCGGCGGTGATGCGATTGGCTAGGTTCCGGTCGGCCTCGCGGCGTTGTTCGCGGGTGCCGCCGGCCCAGTAGGCACGGTCGTGCTCGACGCAGTGGTGGCGCCAGGCGGTCGGGTCGGATGGGGTGCCGTCGGGAAAGGCGGAGCAGCCGTCGGTGGTGAAGGATTTGGGGTAGGTGGTGGTGGCGCAGGAGGCGAGGAGGAGAGATGCTGCGAAGGCGAGTGTTAGGGAGTGCGGACGGGATCGTCCGCTCTTCTTAGGTGGCTTCGTAGAGGGTGAAGTCGGATGCCGGAAGGTTTGCGGGATTGTGGCGGATGTAGCGGACGGCATTGGCGAAATGTTGTTTGTCCCGGATGAGTGTGTCGCGGTAACCGCATTGGCAGATGGAGTCTTTTCCAATTCGGCGGGCGGGGATGCCTTTCCATTTGCGGATGAGTTTTTCAAGGGGGTGGCGGGGTGTGAAAAGCAGGTGAACGTGGTTTGGCATGATGACCCAGGCATGATGCTTTGCGAGAGTTCCTTCGCCATATTCGAGAATGGCTTTAAGATGGTTGCGATGATCGGGGACACGGAGGAGGCAGGAGCCAGGAGACGGGCCCTCCTGATTCATGCGCCGTCTTCTTCTCCAAGGCGGCTCGCAAGTTCCTTGAAGGCTTCGGTCCCGCCTTCTGTGGCGCACCATTTCCGGACGTCCTCCAAGTCCACATGAGCCTGCTGGCTTCGGCAAATCAGCACCGCTTGGTCGAAGTTCGCCCTCGATTTCCAGTGAATGTAGCCCGCGAGACGGTCTTTGACACTGTCGGTTGGAGACAGTAGCCGGATCGTCCGTCCTTCCAGAGATACTTCGGCCGGGGTGACCGGATACTGTTCTCCAATCTCCACCGGCCCCCTCGGAAATTCCAGAAACAAGTGCTGGCACTCGGGGTGTTTGAAGTATCGGGATGAGGTTGGTTCGAACCCGATTTTGGCCAGCGCCCGTTCCAGCCCTTCCCGGCCCATGTCATCCGGAACCATGTCCAGATCGCCCGAACGGTAGAGGCCTTTGGTGTAGATTGCCACGACTGCTCCGCCGACCAGAATCGAGCGGATTCCCTCTCCTTCGAGATGCCAGGCCACGTAGCGCCATAGTTCCTCCTCGGAACAGATTTTCCAGTCTGGCTCTCGCATGGGGGTGAATTGATTTGATTTATCGGTCATTTGACCTCAAAAACCGGTCATGATTTCGACCGCGCTTCAGGATTTGTTTGGCGGCAGGGCGGCGGAGGCCGTGCTGCTTTCGTTGTTCCATTATGGCGAGTCCTATGGCCGGGCGATCTCAAGGGATTTTGATGTTTCCTTGGATGCGGTCCAGCGCCAACTCAATCGTTTCGAGCGTTCCGGGGCCGTGGTCTGCAAGCGCCAGGGACGGACGCTGGTGTATTCCTGGAATCCGAAATCGAGAGTGGCGGCCCGGCTCCGCGACTTGACCGGGGTGATTTACGATGGTCTTGGCATGGAGGCGAAACAGTCGCTTTTCCCGGAACGCAGGCAACCACGGGCCAAGGATAAGCCGGTGATTCGCTGATCGTATGGTAGGGCGGGTGATGCCGGCAGCCGGAACTTGCAGTGCCATTCACCCGCCCCAATGCTGCGTCGGTCTCGGATTTCGAAACCTCACCGCACCTGCGATGTGAAGTAGGGGATGAGGCCCGCCATTCTCCTGCGCATGCTCACACCTAGGTAGGAGCAGGTCTACTATTCGGTCATGAGGTTTTCCGTGGTTTGCTGGGTATTCGTTTCGCGACCCCCACCCACCCCTGAAAGGCTGGCCATGATCCGCCTTCGCCGTTGGCTTCGGCGGACAAGCCGCCCGCTCTCCTCAGTAGTGGAGACATTACGGGTCGGTGTTCCCGGAAGGGTTGGACGCCGGAGCTGGATCAACCGGAGCTCGTCATCGAGGATACGGATCAATCCTGCGGTTGGAAACCGACGGAGATCCGCCTCGACGACGGCAGAACCCTCGTTCCCGACGAATGGAGCTGCTTGAAACGGCCTCAGCCAAACCCGCTCCGCATTTCATGTCCGGCGACAATTAAAGCTGGGCGCTGACGACAATTAAAATTGACCCCTGGGTTGGTCGGATTTCGGGCGTTTTTGGCTTCAAGCTGGTTGACGCGTTGCGGGGTGGCGGGTGCCGCTCCGGGTTGTGGTCACTCGAA
>JAUTCT010000020.1 GCA_030673875.1 Verrucomicrobiota bacterium JB025
GTTCGAATCCGTCCGGAAAGCCACCGGAATACTCATCACGTCGTGTTCTGTCAGACATTCCGGCATAGTGGGCCACTACATATAGAGTACAAGTGAAATATCGGACAATATGAACTACTACTCAAAGTGAGGTAGCCCTGCAATCCGGCCCGTTTGACCCTTCTTTTGCCTTGCAGCCACGGGTGCTCCCGCTAGTCTCCGTCCAAGTCTGGCGTGAGACCCATGCCGGTCGCTCAAACAATACTCTTTGTTCAACCAATGAAATTCGTCCTGATCGCCGCCGCTGCAACATTTCTCGCCGCTTCCTGCTGTCCCACAACCTCTGCTCCGACACCTCCTCCGGTAGCTCCCTCCAAGTAATCAACCACCCTATTTTCCAACAAAAAACCTAAGCTACCGACCATGATCCGCATCGCATCTGCTCTCATCGCTTCCGCTTTCGCACTTCTCGCCGTTTCCTGTGGCTGCTGCACCAGTGACGAAAAGGCTCCCGCGCTCCGTCCGCTTCCGCAATTCAAGGAAATCCAGCCTTCTCAGGTCCAGCCTTCTCCGGAAGTGAATTACACCAAGTAACCATTTCGGTTCGCTGAACACCCCGCGTGTTTGACATGCGCCCTTCCGTGATGACGGAAGGGCGCTTTTCTTTGTGCCTGCGCAGCTGCTCCCGCGTGAATGCAGGTGCAATGCCGCAAAAATCATGCTTCATTCCGCTGAAGCCCCACCCGCAACGTCCCCGGCGGCAACCCATAATCCCCGGCGGCAACCCATCATCCCCGGCTCAAACCCATGAACGGACCATCCCATCACCGACCATCCGGCAACAACCGGTTCAAAACCCACATCCGCCATTACCACCGGTCGGTCGGCCAACCGCAACGCACCTGGGACGAGTGGGTTGACCAAAAATCCGCCAACCAGCAGAAGACCACGATCAAGTGGCCCCGCATCATCGCCTACGTGCTGGCGCTGGCGATCCTCGCATCCATCATCATTGGCCTGATCATCGAGCTCCGCTGATTTCCCGCCAATTCCCTGCCGCTCACGGATGCGGCTTTGACAATCGCACCACCTCCGTGCAGTTTCTTTGCCCGCCGCAAACCCGGCGCCATTGCAACCATGGGAAAAAGCCTCTTCCAAAAAGTCTGGGACGCCCACACCGTCGGCACCCTCGCCGACGGCCGCAAGCAACTCTTCATCGGCACTCACCTGATCCACGAAGTCACGTCACCGCAGGCCTTCGGCATGCTCCGAGACCTCGACCTCAAGGTGAAATACCCCAAACGCACCTTTGCCACCGTCGATCACATCGTCCCGACCATCGATCAGGACGCCCCGCAGGACCCGCTCGCCGCGGACATGATGAACGCCCTCCGCAAAAACGCGGATGACTTCGGCATCACCTACTTCGACCTCGCCTCCGGAAAACAAGGCATCGTCCACGTCGTCGGCCCCGAACAAGGCATCACCCAGCCCGGCACCACCATCGCCTGTGGCGACTCACACACCGCCACCCACGGCGCCTTCGGTGCCATCGCCTTCGGCATCGGCACCACCCAGGTGCGCGACACCCTCGCCACCCAGACCATCGCGCTTGAACCGCTCAAGGTCCGCCGGATCGAAGTCAACGGCGATCTCCAACCCGGCGTCTACGCCAAGGACGTGATCCTCCACATCATCCGCCTGCTCGGCGCAAAAGGCGGCATCGGCTACGCCTATGAATACGCCGGCGATGTCTTCGACCGCATGACGATGGAAGAACGCATGACCGTCTGCAACATGTCCATCGAAGGCGGCGCACGCTGCGGATACGTCAACCCGGACGCCAAAACCGTCGAATACCTCAAGGGCCGCCCCTACGTCGACATGACCGACTTCGACGCCACCGCCGCCAAGTGGCTGTCCTTCGCGTCCGACCCGGACGCGACCTTCGACGACGTCGTCAAGATCGACGCCGCCGACATTCCGCCGACCGTCACCTGGGGCATCTCGCCCGACCACGGCATCTCCATCGACGAGCTGATCCCCGACCCGCTCGCCGCCGAGACCCACGAACAGCGCGAAACCATCGAGGAAGCCCTCAAATACATGAAACTCGAGGCCGGCACCCCGATCAAGGGCGTCGACATCGACGTCGCGTTCATCGGCTCCTGCACCAACGGCCGCCTCTCCGATTTCCGCGAGGTCGCCAAATTCATCAAGGGCCACAAAGTCGCCGACGGCGTCCAGGCCATCGTCGTTCCCGGCTCGCAAATCACCGCCATCCAGTGCGAACAGGAAGGCCTCGACAAGATCTTCACCGATGCCGGCTTCGAATGGCGCGGCGCCGGATGCTCGATGTGCCTCGCGATGAACCCCGACAAACTCGTCGGTGACCAGCTCTGCGCGTCCTCCTCCAACCGCAACTTCAAGGGCCGCCAGGGCTCGCCCACCGGCCGCACCGTGCTGATGTCACCCGTGATGGTCGCCGCCGCCGCCATCAAGGGCCGCATCACCGACGCCCGTGAACTCTTCAACCTCGAAAACGACTGACTCGTTTTCAGCCAACCCGCCAACCAGTCCTTCAGCTCCTTCCAACCATGGCCATCGAACCGATCAAATCCGTTTCCGGCCGCGCTGTCTCCATCCCCGGCGCGGACATCGACACCGACCGCATCATCCCCGCGCGCTTCATGAAGGGCGTCACCTTCGACGGCCTCGGTGAGTTCGCATTCTAC
>JAUTCT010000021.1 GCA_030673875.1 Verrucomicrobiota bacterium JB025
CGAAACATATAATCAGACCTGCGGACCGTTCACATGGACCAAGGGACCAGAAAAGTTGAGCAAGATCATCAAGTTGACTCAAATCGCCCAACAAACCGGCATCGCTTGATATGACCGCTACTTCACTGACGATGCACTAGTTTCGGGGGTTCTGAACTTTTTTTCTTTTCAGGGATAATTCTTTTGACAGGGTAGGCGGCTTTGATAAGTTCCGCCCCGCTCTTCCCGACAGCCCGTCCGGGAAGCCGTCACTAGCCTCCGGCAACGGAGAACAGCCGCGGTTTCCCAGCCGGCCTGAAAAGGTAGAGTGAAATCACAGATTGCTCGTGTAGCTCAGGGGTAGAGCGCATCCTTGGTAAGGATGAGGTCGGCGGTTCAAATCCGCCCACGAGCTCCAGGCGATCCAGACCATCTCAAGCAGAAACACAACCACCATGGCTAAAGAAGCATTCCAGCGCAACAAACCCCACGTCAATATCGGGACCATTGGTCACGTTGACCACGGCAAAACCACCCTCACGGCAGCAATTACCACCGTTCTTTCCGAACAAGGCGGCGGTGTGGCGAAAGCATACGCAGATATCGACGGTGCTCCTGAAGAGCGCGAGCGCGGAATCACCATCAACACCGCGCACGTTGAGTATGAGACCGACAAGCGTCACTATGCGCACGTGGACTGCCCGGGACACGCCGACTACGTGAAGAACATGATCACTGGTGCTGCCCAGATGGACGGTGCGATTCTGGTGGTTTCTGCTGCTGACGGTCCGATGCCCCAGACCCGTGAGCACATCCTTCTTGCCCGTCAGGTTGGTGTTCCTGCCCTCGTGGTGTTCATGAACAAAGTCGACCAGGTCGACGACGCCGAGCTTCTCGAGCTCGTCGAGATGGAGATCCGCGAACTCCTTTCCTCTTACGAATTCCCGGGTGACGACATTCCGATCGTTGCCGGTTCCGCGCTCAAGGCAATGGAAGGCGACGCCGACCAGAAGGCCAACATCCTCAAGCTGATGGAAGCTGTGGATGCCTACATCCCCGAGCCGGAGCGTCCGGTTGACCAGGACTTCCTGATGCCGATCGAGGACGTGTTCTCGATTGAAGGTCGCGGCACCGTCTGCACGGGTCGTGTCGAGCGTGGCATCATCCACAAGATGGAAGAAGTCGAGATCGTCGGTATCCGCGACACGCAGAAGACCACGGTTACGGACATCGAGATGTTCCGCAAGCTGCTCGACGAAGGTCGTGCCGGTGACAACGTCGGTTTGCTTCTCCGCGGCCTCAAGAAGAACGACATCGAGCGCGGTCAGGTGATCTGCAAGCCCGGCACGGTGAAAGGTCACAAGAAGTTCAAGTCCGAGATCTACGTCCTTTCCAAGGAAGAGGGTGGTCGTCACACTCCGTTCTTCTCGAACTATCGTCCGCAGTTCTACTTCCGCACCACCGACGTGACCGGCAGCATCGTGCTTCCCGAAGGTGTCGAAATGGTGATGCCCGGAGACAACGTTTCCCTCGAAGTTGAGCTCATCACTCCGATCGCCATGGAACAGACCATGCGTTTCGCCATCCGCGAAGGTGGCCGCACCGTCGGTGCCGGTCGTGTGGGTGATATCCTTGACTGAATAATTCCAGCGATGAGGCTTCGGAAACGGTTCCGCCCCGGAACCAAGTCCGAACGCTAAACTTTCGGGGCACCCTGTAGAAAACGGGGTGCCCCCGATTCGCCTCAACACGGCAGTAGCTCAATTGGTAGAGCATCGGTCTCCAAAACCGAGGGTTGCGGGTTCGAGTCCCTCCTGCCGTGCCATTTTCCATTTTTGTTCCAACGTCTCCACATCATGTTTTCGAAAGTCTCCACATTTCTGGGTGAGGTCAAAGGCGAGCTTCGCAAGGCGAGCTGGCCGTGGGAGTCCGATCCGAAAATCAAGGGCTTGAAGAAATACAAGGAGCTCGTCGATTCGACCATTGTGGTGTTGATCGCGATGATTCTTTTGGCCGGTTTCGTCCAGCTGTGGGACTTCATCCACGTCCTGATTGTAGGATTTTTCACCAACATTGGCCGCTGAATTCCGCTATTCAGCCACCATTTTTCTTTTCTGATTCCGTCATTATGTCTGATCCCCAAGCCTTCCGCGACCAATGGTATGTTGTCCAAGTTCTCTCCGGTCAGGAGCAGAAAGTTCGCAACCGCATTCTGCGTGATGCCGAGTCCGAGGGGTTGACCGATCAAATTCGCGAGGTGCTTGTTCCGACCGAAATGGTCTCCGAGATCCGCCGCGGGAAAAAAACCGAGACGAAAAAGAAGTTTTTCCCCGGTTACATCATCGTGAACATGAACCTCAACACGCCGGAAGGTGCCTTGGTTGAGGAAACCTGGTATTTCATCAAGGAGATGGACGGCGTGATCGGGTTTGCCGGCACCAAGGACCGTCCGGCGCCGATGCGCCAGCGTGAGGTTGACGCGATGCTTTCGCAGATCAAGGAGCGCGAGGAAAGCGTTCGCCCGGCGATCAGTTTTGAAGTGGGAGACACGGTGAAAGTCGCCGACGGTCCGTTCCAGTCACAGAACGGCATTGTCGAGGAGATCGACCCGGAACGGGGCAAGCTCCAGGTCTCCGTCACCATCTTCGGACGCAGCACACCAGTGGAACTCGAATACTGGCAAGTCGAACGTGCCTGAAAAATTTTACCAGATTATTCTGGACCAAAGCCTCCGCATACCCAATTACGCCCGCCCCCAAGTCTAAAACTTTTTCATCATGGCCAAAGAAGTCACCAAAATCATCAAGCTTCAAATTCCAGCAGGAGGTGCGAACCCGTCACCTCCAGTGGGCCCGGCCCTCGGTCAGGCAGGAGTCAACATCATGGGGTTTTGCAAGGAGTTCAACGCAGCCACCCAGGCGCAGGCCGGTGACGTGTTGCCCTGCGTGATCTCGGTCTACAAGGACAAGTCGTTTTCGTTCGTCACCAAGCAGCCGCCGGCCTCCAACCTTTTGAAGAAGGCAGCCGGTATTGCTTCCGGATCCGGCGAGCCGAACCGCACCAAGGTGGCCAAGATCACCAAAGCCCAGCTGATGGAAGTCGTCGAGCGCAAGATGCCCGACTTCAACACCCGCGACCCCGAAGCCGCCGCCCGCATCCTCGCCGGCACCGCGCGTCAGATGGGTCTCGAGATCGAGGGAATGTAAGTAATTTCGACCGGCGGCTCTACGGAGTCATCGGTCGCCCGCAGGAGGGTCCCGCCGGTGCGGAGCCCGAACGAACTGCCAACCAGACCAATACATGGCCAAAAAACACAGCAAACGCTACAATAAGGCAGCTGCCCTTGTCGAGGCCGACAAGAGTTACTCGCTGACCGAAGCTATCGACACCGTGAAGAAATTCCCGGCGCCGAAATTCAACCCGACCGTCACGCTTTCGTTCCACCTGGGTGTGGACCCGCGCAAGAGCGACCAAATGGTCCGGGGATCCGTTTCCCTGCCGCACGGCACGGGTAAAAACGTGCGTGTCGTCGTCTTCGCCCAAGGAGCCGCCGCCGACGCAGCCAAGGAAGCCGGAGCCGAGGAAGTCGGTTACGAGGATCTGATCAAGAAGATCCAGGACGGCTACACCGACTTTGATTCCGCGATCGCCACTCCCGATGCGATGGCCGGCGTCCGCAAGATTGCCCGTGTGCTCGGTCCCCGCGGACTGATGCCGAACCCGAAGACCGGAACCGTGACCGACGACACCGCAACGGCCGTCAAGGAAGTCAAGGCAGGTCGCGTCGACTACAAGCTCGACAAGAACGGCAACATTTCCGCTGCAATCGGCAAAGCCGATTTCGAACCGCAGGCACTGCAAGAGAACGCGCAGGCGTTTGTTGACAGCGTGGTCCGCGCCAAGCCCCCGTCCGCAAAGGGCAACTACATCCAAGGGGTGACGATGGCCGCCTCGATGCTGCCGGGAATTCCTCTGGAATCCGCCACCTACTCAGCCAAAACCGCTTAACCCCAGCACGCCAAGAACATGAATCCTGATAAGAAAATCATCATTGACGAGTTGTTGGAGCGGGTGAACGCCTCGCCCTTCGTGCTGGTGGTCGAATACACCGGCATGACGGTGCCCCAGTTTTCCGAGCTCCGCAACCGCCTTGCGACATCCGGCGCCGAGTGCCACGTTGCCAAGAACACCTACATGAAAAAGGCCCTCACCGAGGCCGGTCTTCCGGACCTGGGTGACGCCCTCGTCGGCCAGACCGCGTTTGTGACCGGTCCCGAGGATGTGGCTGCAGCCGCCAAGGTGCTCAAGAACTTCGAGAAGGAATTCCAGAAGCCGACCATCAAACTGGGCGTGCTCGACGGAGACATCCTCGACGAGACCCAGGTCAAGGCGATTGCCGAACTGCCCTCCCGCGAGGTCATGCTGGCGACCCTTCTCGGGGTCATCAACGCACCTGCCTCCAAGCTGGTCCGCACCATCAACGAACCGGCCGCCTCGCTCGCCCGGGTCATCCAGGCGAAATTCCCCAGCGAAGACGCCTGATTCACAACAATCTGAACCGACGATGGCGGGTCTCCGCCTTCCATCCGAACACACATTGGTTCCTCGTCGGCCCCGCGCATGTGGGGCTGAAATGACCGGAAAAGCCCGATCGCGACGATACCGCAACAGGAGAAACTAAAATGGCAGACATCAATAACCTCGTAGAAGAACTCGGCAAGCTCACCGTTCTGGAAGCCGCCGAACTCGTTAAACAACTCGAAGAAACCTGGGGCGTTTCCGCCGCAGCACCAGTCGCAGTCGCCGCAGGCGGCGCAGCAGCAGGTGCCGACGCAGCTCCGGCCGAAGAGAAGACCGACTTTGACGTCGTGCTTGTCGAAGCCGGTGGCAACAAGATCGCCGTCATTAAAGCCGTGCGTGAGGTCGTTTCCGGCCTTGGTCTTGCTGACGCGAAGAAGCTTGTTGAAAGCGCTCCCGCTCCCCTCCTCGAAGGCGCTCCCAAGGACGCTGCCGAAGAGGCCAAGAAGAAGCTTGAGGAAGCCGGCGCCAAAGTCGAACTCAAGTAACCGCTTGGATCACCGGATTTACCTTGGGGCGGAAACGCTCCGTCCCAGGGACTTCCGTCGTGACCGGCGTGAGATTCCGAACTCCACCCACCGGAGTTTCACGCCGATTCCGACTCCGACTCTCTACTTCTGATATCACCTCGCCTGAGACCGCATGCCGCGGCTCGGGCTCAATTCGTCATTAGCACACACTACCACCACCATGGCTGAACGTCTCTATTTTGGGAAATTTGAAGAGGTCATCGAACCGCCGAACCTGATTGAGGTTCAGAGCCGTTCGTATGACGAATTCTTGCAGAAGGACGTGCCTCCGAGCGAGCGTTCGGACACCGGTCTGCAGGCGGTTTTCCGCGAGGTATTCCCGATCAAGAGTTACGACGAAGCCATTGAGCTGGATTTCGTCGCCTATGACATTGAGGACCCGAAGATCACCTCGTTGGAATCGCTCCGCAACAGCGAGAGTTTCAGCGCGGCACTCTACGTCACCTTCAAGCTGAAGGATGAGACCGGCACCAAGAAGGAGCGGGTTTACATGGGCGAGCTGCCGATGATGACCCGCCGTGGCACGTTCATCATCAACGGTGCCGAGCGGGTGATCGTTTCCCAGCTGCACCGGTCGCCGGGTATCTGTTTCGAGACGTCGCAGCACCTGAACGGCAAGATCCTGCACAGTTTCCGGATCATCCCCGACCGCGGTTCGTGGTTGGAAGTGCAGTTCGACACCAACGATCTGCTCTACGTTTACCTCGACCGCCGCCGTCGCCGCCGCAAGTTCCTAGCGACGACGTTTTTGCGCGTGCTGGGATTCCCGACCGATGCGGACATCATCAACCACTTCTACAGTTCGGAGGATCTCAAGCTCTCCGAGTCGATGGACGAAGCCGAACTCGGCCACAAAGTGCCGTTCGAGGACATCCTCGACGGCGAGTTGATCGTTGCGAAAGCATACGAACCGCTGACCATCGGTGTCGTCCGCCAGTTGCTCGCGCTCGGGCACAAGAAGGTGACCGTGATTGACGGTCGCGAGGACGAGATCCTGCTGAAGTCGCTGCGCAAGGACCCCGCGCACGACGAGGAGTCCGCGCTCAAGGACATCTACCGCAAGTTGCGTCCCGGCGATCCGCCGACCGCCGCAAACTCCCGCGCGCTGCTCAAGCGGCTGTTCTTTGATCCGAAGAAATACGACCTGACCCGCGTCGGTCGTTACAAGATCAACCAGAAGCTCGGCATCGGAGTGGATTCCGACCAGCGCATCATGGTTCCCGAGGATTTCCTCGCGGCCATGAAATACATCCTCAAGCTCAAGAAGGGCGACGGTGTGATCGACGATATCGACCACCTTGGTTCCCGCCGGGTGCGTGCCGTGGGCGAACTGCTCGCCAACCAGTGCCGAGTGGGCCTCGCCCGCACCGAGCGTCTGGTCAAGGAGCGCATGACCTTGTTTGATGTGAACATCGAGGGCATGACCCCGCAGAAGCTGATCAACCCGAAGGCGCTTTCCGCCGTCGTGCGCGACTTCTTCGGCCGCAGCCAGCTTTCCCAGTTCATGGACCAGACCAACCCGCTGGCCGAGCTGACTCACAAGCGCCGCCTTTCCGCCCTCGGGCCTGGTGGTCTCAACCGCGACCGTGCCGGCTTCGAGGTGCGCGACGTGCATCCGTCCCACTACGGACGGATCTGCCCGATTGAGACTCCGGAAGGACCGAACATTGGTCTGATCAACTCGATGTGCACCTATGCGCGCATCAATGAGTTCGGGTTCATCGAAACTCCCTACCGCCGCGTGGTGAAGGGTAAGGTGACCAACGAGATCGAATACCTGACCGCCGACCAGGAGGAGAATTTCCTGATCGCCCAGGCGAACAACCCGATCGACGCCAAAGGCGGCTTCCAGACCGAGCGCATCACGGCGCGCGAGAAGGGCGGGGAGTTCATCGAATCCCTGCCGACCGAGGTCCACTACATGGACGTTTCGCCCAAGCAGCTGGTTTCCGTTGCCGCGGGTCTGATTCCTTTCCTCGAGCACGATGACGCCAACCGCGCGCTGATGGGCTCGAACATGCAGCGCCAGGGTGTGCCGCTTCTGGTATCCGAGGCGCCGCTGGTCGGCACCGGTCTGGAAGGCAAAGCCGCGCGGGATTCCCGCTCGGTGGTGGTTTCCGAAGCTGACGGCATCGTCGCCGCGGCCACGGCAGAGATCATCATCACCACGGCCGACGGCACCCTGCCGGTGTCCGACGAGAAGTTCCTCAGTGATCCCGAATCGGTGAAGACCGATATCGAAAAGGGCACGATGGTTTACCCGCTGCGCAAGTTCATGCGCTCGAATGCCGGCACCTGCATCAACCAGAAGCCGATCATCCGCAAGGGGCAGAAAATCAAGAAGGGCCAGGTGCTCGCCGACGGTCCCAACACCGAGGACGGCGAACTCGCCATCGGCCGCAACGTGCTGGTCGCGTTCATGCCCTGGAACGGCTACAACTTCGAGGATGCCATCGTCATTTCCGAACGGGTGGTGAAAGAGGACATCTACACCTCGATCCACATTTCCGAGTTCGACGTCGCCGCACGCGACACCAAACTCGGCCCCGAGGAGATCACCCGCGACATTCCGAATGTCGGTGAGGAAGCGCTGCGCAACCTCGACCATGACGGCATCATCCGCATCGGTGCCGAGGTGAAACCCGGCGACATCCTGGTCGGCAAGATCACCCCGAAATCCGAAACCGAGCTGGCTCCGGAAGAACGCCTGCTGCGCGCGATCTTCGGTGAAAAGGCCGCGGACGTGAAGGACACCTCGCTGCGGGTTCCCTCGGGCTGCGAAGGCATCGTCCAGGACGTTCGGGTTTCCCAGAGTGGATTCGCGAAGAAGCGCCAGGAGAAGATCGACCCGGTCGAGCTCAAGAAGCAGCTCAAGAAGATCAACGACGAGCACAAGAAGAAGGCCGACAAGCTCACCGACGACCTCACCGAGCGTTTGTCCGACATCCTGCTTGGCGAGAAGATCCCGCTGGACGTGGTCAACGCCCAGACCGGTGAAATCATCATCCCGGCCAACCGCAAGATCACCAAGACCCTGCTTCGCAAGCTGGCGTCCGTTCACGACCACATCGAGATTGATCCGTCTCCGATCCGTAACAAGATCCTTGAGATCATCGGCACCTTCGAGGGCCGCTTCCAGGAGCTCGACACCGAGCGCGAGCGCAAGCTCGACAACCTTGAGTCCGGCGACGAAGTCGATCCGGGCGTCATCAAGGAGGTGAAGGTGTTTGTCGCCAAGAAGCGCAAGCTCAACGTGGGTGACAAGATGGCCGGTCGCCACGGAAACAAGGGTGTGGTTGCCAACATCGTTCCGGAAGAGGACATGCCCTTCCTGCACGACGGCACTCCGGTCGACATCTGTCTCAACCCGCTCGGCGTGCCGTCGCGGATGAACGTCGGACAGGTTCTCGAAACCCACCTCGGCGTCGCCGCGAAAGCGCTCGGCTTCAAGGTGGCAACGCCGATTTTCGACGGGATTCCGGAAGCCAAGATTTGGGAATACATGTCCGAGGCCAAAAAGGTCGATGGCGTGAAAATCATCGGTCAAGGCACGGATCATTCGCGCGAGCGCAGGCCCGACGAACCCGAACAACGCGGATTCACCTGGATCGGCGATGGCAAGGACGGCACCACCGGCGGTAAGTCGACCCTCTATGACGGCCGCACCGGCGAGGCCTTCCACAACCCGATCGTGGTCGGCATGATCTACATGCTGAAACTCGGTCACCTTGTCGCCGACAAGATCCACGCCCGTGCGGTGGGTCCCTATTCGCTCGTCACCCAGCAACCGCTCGGTGGTAAGGCGCAATACGGTGGCCAGCGATTCGGGGAGATGGAGGTGTGGGCGCTCGAAGCCTACGGCGCCGCCTACACCCTGCAGGAACTGCTCACCGTCAAGTCCGACGATGTGCAGGGCCGCACCCGCATCTACGAAGCGATCGTCAAGGGCGACAACAACCTCGAAGCCGGCACGCCGGAATCGTTCAACGTGCTGATCAAGGAAATGCAGTCCCTCGGACTCGACGTCCGGCCCGGCCGCACGGGGTCCACCCACGGCGCGGCGGCTACCGTCGACGCGGACGACTTCTCCCTCGACGATCTCACGCTCTAACCCCGACACGATAACCCCGAACCTGACCCCAATTTCAACTACCTAACATGAGTGTCGACCAAAACCTCCGCGAACTCTTCGGCGTCGATGAGCGCCCCGAGGCCTTTGACCAGGTCTCCATTACCGTCGCTTCACCGGAAATCATCCGCTCCTGGTCCAAGGGAGAGGTGAAGAACCCGGAAACGATCAACTACCGGACCTTCAAGCCTGAAAAGGGCGGCCTGTTCTGCGAGCGGATCTTCGGACCCACCCGCGACTGGGAGTGTGCCTGCGGCAAATACAAGCGGATCAAACACAAGGGTGTGGTTTGTGACCGATGCGGCGTGGAAGTGACGCTTAGCCGCGTTCGTCGCGAGCGCATGGGCCACATCGAACTGGCCGTGCCGGTTTCCCACATCTGGTTCTACAAGTGCATGCCGTCGCGCATCGGCCTGATGCTCGACATCAGCGCCCGCCATCTCGAGCGTGTCATTTACTACGAAGACTACGTCGTCACGGAGCCCGGCAACACCGCGCTCGAACGCGGCCAACTGCTCACCGAAAACGAGCTGCGCGAGGCCGAGGACACCTACGGCGAAGGATCGTTTCAGGCATCGATGGGTGCCGCCGCGATCCAGGAGCTGCTGCGCCAGATCGACCTTGCGGAACTCGTGGTTCAACTTGAGGAGGAACTCGGGACCACGCGTTCGAAGCAGAACAAGAAGAAGCTTTCGAAGCGTCTCAAGATCGCCCAGGGATTCATGGTTTCGAAAACGCGTCCCGAGTGGATGATCCAGACGGTGCTGCCGGTGATTCCGCCGGACCTGCGTCCGCTGGTTCCGCTCGAAGGCGGCCGTTTCGCGACCTCCGACCTCAACGACCTCTACCGTCGTGTCATCAACCGCAACAACCGTCTCAAGAACCTGTTGCTGCTGAAGACGCCGGAAGTGATCATCCGCAACGAGAAGCGCATGCTTCAGGAAGCGGTCGACGCGTTGTTTGACAACGGCCGTCACGGCCGTGCCGTCACCGGCGCCGGCAACCGTCCGCTCAAGTCGCTGTCCGACATGCTCAAGGGCAAGGGCGGTCGTTTCCGCCAGAACCTTCTCGGCAAGCGTGTCGACTACTCCGGCCGTTCCGTCATCGTGGTGGGTCCGGACCTCAAGCTCGGCCAGTGCGGTCTTCCCAAGAAGATGGCGCTCACCTTGTTCGAACCGTTCATCATCCGCCGGCTCAAGGAGCTCGGCTACTGCCACACCGTGCGCAGTGCCAAGAAGATGATCGACCGCAAGACGACCGAAGTCTGGGACATCCTCGCGGAAGTGACCAAGGGCCATCCGGTCCTGCTCAACCGCGCACCCACGCTTCACCGTCTGTCGATCCAGGCATTCGAACCGGTGCTGATCGAGGGCTCCGCCATTCGTGTCCACCCGCTCGTCTGCACCGCCTACAACGCGGACTTCGACGGCGACCAGATGGCCGTGCACGTGCCGCTTTCCGTGGAAGCGCAGATGGAGTGCCGCCAGTTGATGCTGGCGCCGAACAACATCTTCTCGCCCGCGTCCGGCCGGCCGATCACGACTCCCTCGCAGGACATCATTCTCGGCACCTACTACCTCACCTGGGCGCCGGTTCGCACGGCGAAGGACCGCGAGAAACAGGAACACCTGCCGTTGTTTGAAAACTCCGCAGAAGTCGAGTTCGCCATCGCCTCCCGCAAGATCGACTACCACACCTGGATTCGCCTGCGCAACCCGGACCACGGCAAGGACACCGTCTACGGCTACAAGGGCGAGGATCTGAGCGATTCCGACGCGGTTGACGCGACTCCGCTCGACCGTGCAATCCGCCAGGGCAAGATCATCGAAACCACTCCCGGCCGCGTTCGTTTCAACGAAATCTGGCCCGAAGGCGTCGGATTCATCAACAAGACCGTCGGCAAGAAGCAGATCGGCGACATCATCTGGCGCTGTGTGCAGGTGGCCGGCAAGGTGAAGACCGTCGACACGCTCGACGATCTCAAGGTCATCGGCTTCAAGGAAGCGACCCGCTCCGGAACTTCGATCGGTATCGTCGACATGGTGATTCCGGACTTGAAGAAGGAGGTCATCGCCAATGCCTACGCCGAGGTCGAAAAGGTCTCCAAGCAGTACCGCAACGGTATCATCACCGACGGTGAACGCTACCAGAAGGTGGTCGACATCTGGACTCAGGCGACCGACACCATCGCGAACGAACTCTACCGGGTGATCGAACACAACGACGGTAAGGCCAAGATCTCGCCGTTGTTCATGATGGTCGACTCCGGTGCGCGGGGCAACAAGTCGCAGATCAAGCAGCTCGGCGGGATGCGCGGCCTGATGGCCAAGCCGTCCGGCGAGATTATCGAACGTCCGATTATTTCGAACTTCCGCGAAGGTCTGTCGGTGCTGGAATACTTCATCTCGACCCACGGTGCGCGCAAGGGACTCTCCGACACCGCGCTCAAGACCGCGGACTCGGGATACATGACTCGTAAGCTGGTGGACGTGGCTCAGGACGTGATCATCACCGGTCCGGACTGTGGAACGGCCAACGGCATTTCCGTGGCGGCGATTTACGATGGCGACGAGGAAAGTGCGTCGCTCGCGACCCGCATCTACGGCCGTGTTTCCTGTGAGCAGGTCAAGGACCCGGTCACCGGCGAAATCGTCATCAAGGTCGACGACGTCATCAACGAGGAGCAGGCCAATGCCGTCGAGCACCTCGGTCTCGAGAAACTCAAGATCCGTTCGGTGCTCACCTGTGAGTCCGAGCGCGGATGCTGTGCGAACTGCTACGGTCTGAATCTGGCGACCGGCAAGAAGGTGAAGATCGGTGAAGCGGTCGGCATCATCGCCGCCCAGTCGATCGGCGAGCCCGGCACCCAGCTGACGATGCGGACCTTCCACGTGGGTGGTGTGGCGGCATCGACCTTCAAGCAGCCGATCATCAAGACCAAGAACGCCGGCCGCCTCGTCTACAAGGACCTGCGCACGGTGGGAACCGCGGACGGCACCTGGGTGGTGCTCAACAAGAACGGTTCGGTCTCGATCCGCGACAAAGCCGGCCTCGAGCTGGAAAGCCACAACATCGTCATTGGTTCGGTCATTTCCGTGAAGGATGGCGAAACCGTGAAGAAAGGCGCATCAGTCGTGACGTGGGATCCCTACAGCGTGCCGATCATCACCGAGCGCGGTGGTAAGGTCGAGTTCCGCGACATGATTGCCGGCATCACCGTTGCCACCGAGACGGACAAGGAGTCCGGCAAGAAGGGCATGGTCGTCACCGAGCACAAAGAGGACCTGCACCCGCAGGTCGTGATCCTCGATCCGAAAACCAAGGAAGTGAAGGTCAGCTACTCGATTCCCGTCGGCGCTCACCTTTCCGTCGAGGAAGGCACCGAGATCTCGGGCGGCACGCAGCTGGCGAAAACGCCGCGTAAAGTGGCCCGCACCAAGGACATCACCGGTGGTCTGCCGCGGGTGGCCGAGCTTTTCGAAGCCCGCAAGCCCAAGGACGCGTGTGTCATCTCGAAACTCGACGGTGAGATTTCCTTCGGCACCAACGTGCGTGGCAAGAAGCGTGTGGTCGTCACCGACCCGGAGAGCGGCGAACACGCCGATCACCTGGTGCCGATGGGCAAACACGTCATCGTCACCGAAGGCGACATCGTGAAGCGCGGCGACCAGATCACCGAGGGACCCTTGTCCCCGGAAGACCTGCTCGAAGCCTGCGGTGCCCAGGAGCTCCAGGAGCACCTAGTCAACGAAGTGCAGTCCGTCTATCGCGTCCAGGGCGTGGAGATCAACGACAAGCACATCGAGGTCATCATCCGTCAGATGCTGCGCAAGGTGAAGATCACCGAGCCGGGCGACGCCGATCAGTTCCTCTGGGGCGACCAAATCGACCGCACGCTGTTCAAGCTGACCAACGCCGAGATCGTGGCGGCAGGGGGTAAACCCGCCGAGGCCGAACCGGTGCTGCTCGGCATCACCAAGGCGTCGCTGGAAACCGACTCGTTCATTTCCGCTGCTTCCTTCCAGGACACCACGCGCGTCCTCACCGAAGCCGCGACTCTGGGCAAGATCGACCACCTCACCGGGTTCAAGGAGAACGTCATCATGGGTCACCTGATTCCGGCCGGAACGGGCTTCCCGACCCACCGCGACACCGAGATCGAGTTTACCGTCGAGGAACCCGAGCCGATCATCGAAGAAGCTCCGGTGCCTGCCATCAGCGAAGACGGCGAGCCCGCTCCGCTTCCTCCGGTGGACAACGCGGACGATGAGTCCGCGACCGCCTGATCGGGAGCGACCCGGTTCACCAACCATCACAAAGAGGGAGCCTTCGGGTTCCCTCTTTTTTTTTATCCGGATGCCGGTGCTGGCGGTGCGGGTGAGCCGGGACTGCCGCGCCGGCGGACTGCGGTCTTGTCGGAGCGCGCCGGTTCACTAGCATTCCGGCGCCCATTGGAATCCGGGCACCTGATTTCACTATGAGAAGCGACATTTTCAGACGTCTGGCGGCGGCTGCGGTGGCACAACCGGAGGGCGTGGCGCACCCACGGGGCGTCCGATGAAGGCGGTCCATCACATTGCGATCATCGCCGGCGACTACCGTCGTTCGAAACGGTTCTACACGGAAGTGATGGGATTTCCGGTGATTCGCGAGGTCCACCGGCGGGACCGGGGGTCCTACAAGCTGGACCTGCAGGGGCCGGGCGGGGTGGAAATCGAGTTGTTTTCATTTCCAGATCCGCCGGCTCGGGTCGATGGTCCGGAGGCCTGTGGCTTGCGTCATTTGGCGTTTTCGACCGAGGATCTGGATGCTGAAATTGCCCGCCTGGAGGGGCTCGGGGTGGCGGTGGAACCGGTGCGGACGGACGAATTCGACGGCTGTCGTTACACATTTTTCAAAGACCCGGACGGCCTGCCGCTGGAGCTCAAGGAAGCTCCCCGATGACGAGGTTTTGCCTTGCCGGGGCAGGGGCGCGCGCCGTCGGACGCTCCGCATATCTTCCGGGCTGGCCGCCCTGACGGCGACGGGTTGCCGTGGTTCTCGGCATTTGCGCCTTGCGCGTCCGGAGAAACGGGGGCATAGGGCCGCGCCTCGAATTCCATTTCCGTCATGTCTCTCAATATCCGAAACCTCGCCATCATCGCCCACGTTGACCATGGGAAGACCACTCTCGTCGACAAACTTCTGGAGGCGGGCGGCACCTACCGGGAAAACCAGGAGGTCACCGAACGTGCGATGGACTCGATGGATCTCGAACGCGAGAAGGGCATCACCATCAAGGCGAAGAACACATCCGTGCACTGGCAGGGATACACGATCAACATCGTCGATACCCCGGGGCACGCCGACTTCGGCGCGGAGGTCGAGCGGGTGATGAAGATGGTGGACGGCGTGCTGCTGGTCGTCGATGCGTTCGGCGGGCCGCAGGCTCAGACGCGATTCGTGCTGCGCAAGGCGCTGGCGCAGGGGCTGAAGCCGATCGTGGTGGTGAACAAGATCGACCGTCCGCTCAGTGATCCGCTGAAGGTGCACGACCAGGTGTTGGAGTTGTTCCTCGATCTGGACGCGACCGAAGAGCAATTCAACGCGCCGTTTGTCTATGGATCGTCGCGCGACGGGTATTTCATGAACCATCCGGACGACGAACGGAAGGACTGCATTCCGCTTCTCGAGAAGATCGTCGAATACATCCCGGAGCCGACCGCCGACCCCAGTGGCAAGTTTTCGATGCTGGTTTCCAACATCGAATGGGATGATTACGTCGGCCGTGTGGCCGTCGGCAAGGTGCTCGGTGGCTCGGTGAAAAAGGGTGATGCCATCTGGCTGCTCCGCAAGGACGGCACCAAGCAACAGAGCAAGGTGATGAAGACCTTCAGTTATTCCGGTCTGTCGACCCACGACTCCGAAGGCGGTATGGCCGGCGGCATCGTCGGCATCGCGGCGGGTATCGATACCATCGATATCGGCGAAACGCTGGTGGGCGATCCGGAGATGGAGGCGCTGCCCTTCATGGATATCGATCCGCCGACGGTGCAGATGCAGTTTTCGATCAACGACGGACCGCTGGCCGGCCGCGAGGGCAAGCACGTGACGTCCCGCGCCATCCGCGATCGCCTGATGCGCGAGTTGAAGACGAACATCTCGGTTCAGGTCGAGGATACGGATCAGGCGGGTGTGTTCAACGTTTCCGCCCGCGGTGCGATGCAGATCGCGGTGCTCGTCGAGCAGATGCGGCGCGAGGGCTTCGAGGTTTGCGTGTCACGGCCGATGGTGATTTTCCGCCGGGATGACAACGGCAAGCTGCTCGAACCGTTCGAGACGCTCTACATCGAGGCCCCGGGCGACTACACGCAGGGGATTTTGAAAAACCTGGTCAACCGCAAGGGCTTGATGGAGCACATGGAAACCGAGCAAAGCGGACGGACCTTCATTCAGGCGGTGATCCCGACGCGCGGGCTGATCGGTTTTGAGGCGGAGTTGGTGACGTTGACCTCCGGTCACGGCATCATGAGCCACCTGTTCAAGGAATACGGCCCCCACGCCGGGGAGATCGTGAACCGCACGACCGGCACGCTGATTTCCATGGATAAGGGCCAGGCGACGACCTACGCGCTGCAGGCGCTGGAAGGACGTGGCACGCTCTTCGTGGGACCTGGCGATGAAATTTACGAGGGTATGCTGGTGGGTGAGAACCCGCGCGTGGGTGACCTGCCGGTGAATCCGGTGAAGGAGAAGCACCTCGACAACATGCGTTCCTCCGGCAAGGACAAGACGTCGAAGCTGACTCCCGCGCTGAGGTTTTCCCTCGAACGGGCGATCGAATACATCGACACCGACGAGTTGGTGGAAGCCACCCCGAAGAACCTGCGGCTGCGCAAGCGCATCCTGGACGCCAACGCCCGCAAGCGCGCGCTCAAGGGCGGCGAGGACCGCAGTGTCCGCGGGAAGAAGTGAGGTTGCCCAAGGGGGCGCTGCGTTGAGCGGGGCCCGGCTATGTGGCACGGGCCTCGGGCTGTGTGGCACGGGCCCGGACGATCCGTCCCTCCCATGAGGGGCTTTCGGCGCGCGTCCCGGCCGGATGGGTCAGTCTATCCTCAATCGAAAAAACTCCCGTTCCTTCGCGGGAACGACGTATTCCCGGATGTCGGTGAAGTTCGAGGGGGCCACATCGAGTGGTTGCCAGTCGGCGGATTCGCCCAGGCTGTCCGAGCCTTCCACCTTTCCGGATGCGACGCTGGTCGGCAGTGTCAGCACCGCGACTCCGGGGCCGCTGGTGATTTCCAGCTCGGCGTCGCTGAGCGGGGTTTCCTCGCCGGCCTCGTAGAGCGAGAAGTTGGCGATTTTCGGGGTCCCCTTGGTGTCTCTGGCGAAGAGCATGTCGAGTGCGCCGTCCGCGACCGTGATTCGATAGGGCCCGTAGTTCACCCATTCGCCCAGGGCGAGTTCGCCGACTCCCTCGGCGACGGTTTGGCCCTCAATGGTGGCCCGGACGTCGCGGTTGAAGTCGGAATCCCCCTCGATCAGCGAGAAAAAGACATCGTAGGTGCCGTTGGCGACCGGCCATGACAGCGACAGCGAGAGCCCGGGGGTCTCGGTTTGCTTGATCTGGTCCTTGACGAGGTTCTTGGCGGCGGGGTCTGCGGCGGGATAGACCTGCTGGTCGGTGCTGAGCGACTCGCCGAGGGCGTTGTTCATGGTGAGGCCGCTGTCGACGGCTTTTGTCTGGGAGAGCCATGTCTGGCCGTTGACGGTCACGTCGCTGCCGTTGAGGTTCACGCCAGACTGGAAGGCGCCCATGACCTGGCATTTGACTGGCGGCGAGGAACTTTGGCGGCCGTCGCTGGTGTGGACGCGGGCGCGGTAGAGGTAGCTGCCCTTTTTCACGCAATTCAGGGTGTATTCATAGGGGGGCTCGGTGTCGGTGTGGAGGGTGTGGTTGCCGCACAGAAATTCGACCGACTGGATGGTGCCGTTGGTGACCGTGGCCTCCGCCTTGAGGACGATTTGGGAATCGACGGCGGCGACGGTCTGATAAACCGGTTCGGTCAGGACGACGGTGGGAGGCGGGGTGGCGCCACCAAATAGCAGCAGGGCAAGGTCCTCGCCGTAGGTCGGGGAGGAGAGCGTGTGGCTGCCGCCGCTGTGGGTGAATGAGGCGATGGTCCGGGTGGTCTCGCCGGAGCGGGGATCGATCCAGCGGCCTTGGTAAACTCCCTCCGGAAGGTCCAGGACGAGGTCGTTCTGGTAAGTGGTATTGGTTTCCGTGTCGGGGTTGTAAAGGTATAGCCCGTAGGCTTCGCCCGCTTTGGCGAGGGTGTGGACGACGCTGTCCGCGGCAATGCCGCCGGTAACGAATGTCGGGTCCGGGGTGCAGTCGGCGAGCGGAAGTTCGTTGAGGAACCAGCGCAGCAGGCCAAGCTGGCGGCGGATCGACGGGCCGCCGCCGCCGGGGGATGCCGGCGAGGCGATGCCGTCCTCGCGGCCGGCGGTGAAGTGGAAGTCGAGGTGGTTGACCAGGCCGCCGCCGGCGAGCATGAAGGTCCATGCCTCGGTGCGGTATGGAAGGTCCACATTTCCGGCGAACCCGGTTTCATCGTCGCCGATGACCCTGTTGAGGTGCTGGTTTTGCCAGGCGGCGTTCGCCTCCGCGTAGTGGAAGTTGAAGATGGAAATTGCCGGATGCGGGTTCGTGATGAGCGCGTCCCCGTTGGCCACGTTGTGGGCGATGGCGTGGGGGGCCGTGGTGGAGTTTGCCGCGGCGAGTTCATCGATGATCGCCACCAGCCAGTTCGCGGGCACGGGACTTTCGTCCTGCTGGTAGTGCTCGTTCATGACCTCGAGATACACGTTGTCGTAAGGTTGGACCGTTTCCATCACCTTGGTGGCGAGCGCTTTCTGGTAGTCGATCAGCGGGCTGTCGGTCAGATAGACGGAGCTGCGGTCGGCAATTTCCTGTGCGTCGAGGTTGATGTTGTTCGCCGGGTGCCACGGAGAGGCTTGCCAGTGGGCGTCCGGCGTGTCGGCGCTGTGGCTGTAGAACGGGCAGAACAGGGTGACCTCGACGACAATCCCGCGTTTGCCCGCTTCCTTGATGAAATCCCGCAGCCGATGGAAAAACGCCGGGTCCCATTTGGTGAGGTCGTATTTGTTGCCGCCGTCGAGCGCGCCGGGAGTGCCGGAGCGGGCCCAGGGGCAGACGTAGCGGTCGTCCGCGGGTGCGAGCGTGTTGTCCTCGATGCCGAAGGAATCCTCGAGTTCGCGGTAGGGACCGGCGAAGACGCGGACCAGGTTGAGATTGCAGGCACGTGTTTCCTCGAGGTAGCGGCGGTAGTCGAAATCGAGGTTATGCAGGGCGCCGTAGTGTTCGCTGGAGCCGATGAGCGGCGTGAGTTGACCGCGGAATTCCAGGTAATGCGGGTTGTCCGGATGCACCCGGACCGGCGCATCCCCGGCGTGCGCGAAACAGGCGAGGAGCAGGGAGAGCAGCCCGGGCAGGACGTGTCTTATTCCAGAGGCTGTCCGGAAATCGGACAAGGATCCGGGATGGGAGGCGTGCGGCGGCATCAGGGGAAAAGGGAAAATTCGGGAAAAAAGGGGAAAAATGGGGAATCGCTCGGGGGAAGCTCAAGCCATACCCATATGGCAGAAGTTTTCTGACACAAGGACCAATGCGGTGGCGGTGCGGTCGGCGGCGGCTTGGTGCAGTGGTTTGCCGACGGGAGCCGGATGCGCGTATTTTGCTGCTCAATCGGTGCAGTGGTTATGAAAGGGGGCGCGGAGCAGGACGTTTGAGCGGCTCCTAGGATCCGCCCATCATGTTGGTCCCAAAGGGCTTGGTCGTCCGAGGGCGTTAAACATTTAATCCAACAACCTTAAAATCCATGACAGTCCACCTCTATTTGTCGCTGATCCCGGAGGCGCTTGTTGCGTCCCACCTTCCACCGGAAGAATATGGCGAGTATCTCTCGATCGGTCCCAAGAAACGTTCCCAGGGCCAGGCCGTGTTTTTCAAACTGAAGGAGTCATACGCTCAGGAGCGGCTCAACAACTACAAGGAGATCGAGGAAATGCGCAATGGCCGCATGCGCCGCTCCGCCTACCTCAGTGTCTACCGCGTGTTGGAAAACACGCCGATCGACGCGATCGAGTCGCTCCACCTGGTGACCAACGAAGGTCAGGTGCTGACGCTCAATCCCGCCGAATATGAGCCGAAACCCGGCCCGCGCTTCCACCTTTACCAGGAGTTCTGCCCGGTGACGCCGCGCGTGATCAGCGAGCTGGAACCGAAGGAATTCGCCTCGGTCATCACCAACGAGGAAAACGACGTGCACCTGCCGGCCCTCGTGTTCTCCGAGCTGGTGCTGGAACGTCTCGGCGACGATCCGGAGGCGAACGGCGTGGACAACCTGCCGTATCGCAACCTCGAACACCTGCGCGACTGCATCCGCGAACTGCGTGCCAAGCCCGGCAAATCCACCAAGCTGGTGGTGCGCCACCTCGAGCGCGACGTGCTTTTCCGCACCATCTACCGCGGGTTCTACGTCGCCGGAAAAGGCGGGAAGTTTCTCTTCTTCCCGATGCCGACCCGCGACGAACTGGAGACCACCTACTACCCGTGGTGGCGTTCCGCGCTCCGCGCGATCTGAGGCTCTCCCCACTCACATGAAAATCATACGAACCTTACGAATCTAACACACACTTTATGCAATCTTCCTTATTTTGGCTGGTGCCGGTGGCATCCATCGTTGCGCTGGGTTTTGCCTGGCTGTTCTTCAAGAAAATGGTTTCCGCCGACGAGGGAACCGACCTGATGAAAGAGATCGCCCAGCACGTCCGCGAGGGCGCGATGGCGTATCTGCTGCAACAATACCGGGTGGTCGGCATCGTTTTTGCCGCGATCACCCTGTTGTTCTGCTGGCTGGCCTACGGTCTGCACCTGCAGAACTCGTGGGTTCCCTTCGCATTCCTCACCGGGGGGCTCTTTTCGGGGCTTGCCGGATTCTTCGGGATGAAGACCGCGACCTACGCATCGGCGCGGGTGGCGCACGCCGCCAACGAGTCGCTTGATGCCGGTCTCCGGCTTGCCTTCCGTTCCGGCGCCGTGATGGGCCTGGTGGTGGTCGGTCTGGCGCTGCTCGACATCTCGATCTGGTTCATCGTGCTCGATACCTTCACGGAAGAAGGCGACCACAAGCTGATCACCATCACCACCACGATGCTGACCTTCGGCATGGGTGCCTCACTGCAGGCGCTCTTCGCCCGGGTGGGTGGCGGTATCTTCACCAAGGCCGCGGACGTGGGCGCCGACCTCGTCGGCAAAGTGGAAGCCGGGATTCCGGAAGACGACCCGCGCAACCCGGCGACCATCGCCGACAACGTGGGTGACAACGTGGGCGACGTGGCCGGCATGGGTGCCGACCTTTACGAGTCCTACGTCGGATCCATCCTCGCGACCGCCGCACTCGGTGCCGCCGCCTTCACCCAGGCCGGCGATTTGGAGAGCGCCGGCAAGGCGGTGCTCGCGCCGATGCTGGTTGCCGCGGTTGGCACGATCCTTTCGATCGTCGGCATCTACACGGTGCAGGCGAAAAAGGGCGCGTCGCAGCGCGATCTGCTCACCGCACTCGGACGTGGTGTGAACCTCAGCTCCGCGCTGATCTTCCTGGCCTCGTTTTTCATTCTGAAGTTCCTCGACCTGCCGAACTTCGCCGGTATTTGGGGGGCGATCATCGTCGGTCTGCTCACCGGGATCGTGATCGGCAAGGCGACCGAGTATTTCACCTCACAGGAATACAGCCCGACCAAGAACATCGCCAAAAACGGCCAGACCGGTCCGGCGACCGTCATTATCTCCGGCATCGGCGTCGGGATGCTCTCCACGGTGGTTCCCGTGGTGGCCATCGTGATCGGCACCACGCTGTCCTACTGCCTGGCATCCGGTGACTGGCACTTCGGTGCGGATTCCATCGGCATGGGGCTCTACGGCATCGGCATCGCCGCCGTGGGCATGCTTTCCACGCTCGGCATCACGCTGGCGACGGACGCATACGGTCCGATCGCGGACAACGCGGGCGGCAACGCCGAGATGGCCGGTCTTCCTCCGGAAGTCCGCCGCCGGACCGACGCGCTCGACTCACTCGGCAACACCACCGCCGCGACCGGCAAGGGGTTTGCGATCGGTTCCGCAGCGCTCACCGCGCTGGCGCTGCTGGCGTCCTACGTGGAAGAACTCAAGATCGCCATGCTGCATGCCGGCACCAAGACCCTGGACATCGCAGGCGAGAGCGTGAACGTCATGCAGGTGACGCTCAACGAGTTCATGGGTTACTACGAGGTGACCCTGCTCAATCCGAAGGTCATGCTCGGCGTGTTCATCGGTTCGATGATGTCGTTCACCTTCTGCGGTCTGACGATGAACGCGGTGGGCCGCGCCGCCGCCAGCATGGTGGAGGAAGTCCGCCGCCAGTTCAGGGAGAAACCCGGCATCCTCAAGGGCGAGGACAAGCCCGACTTTGCACGTTGTGTGGCCATTTCCACCCAGGGTGCCCAGCGTGAGATGGTCCTGCCTTCCATGCTTGCCGTGCTGGTGCCGATCGTTGTCGGCCTCATCTTCGGTGTTCCGGGTGTGTTCGGTCTGCTGACCGGCGGCCTGGCGACCGGTTTTGTGCTCGCCGTCTTCATGGCGAACTCCGGCGGTGCATGGGACAACGCCAAGAAATACGTCGAAGAAGGCAACCTCGGTGGCAAGGGTTCGGAAGCCCACAAGGCGACCGTCATCGGTGACACCGTGGGTGATCCGTTCAAGGACACCTCCGGCCCCAGCCTCAACATCCTGATCAAGCTCATGAGCATGGTCTCGATCGTGACCGCTGGCGTGAACATCGCCTTCACCTTGTTCTGATAAGCGCCCTTCCCCACGGGGCTTCCGGGCTCCGTGAAAACCCAATGAAAGCCCTGCGGCAAGCTGCCGTGGGGCTTTCTTTTTTTGGGTCCGTTCGCCCGGCGGCGGTAGCGGCGGTCAGGGTTTTTCGCCGATGCCGAGCAGGGTCTGGAAGTGCGGTGGTTTTTCCTCGCGGTCGGCGACGATGGTTTCGATCATGGAAAATCCGGCCTGTTCGAGCATGGTGGCGAGATCGCATTCCGCGAAGCCGAGCCAGCGGTCGGCGTAGAGTTCGCGTGCTTCCTCGAACTGGTGCTGGACGAGGTCGAGCACGATCAATCGGCCGCCGGGTTTGAGGATGCGGAAGGCGGCGTCGAGTGCGCGCTGGGGATGCTCCGCGTGATGCAGGGCCTGGGAAAACACGGCGAGGTCCAGGCTGTTGTCCTCAATGGGTGGGGCCTCGATGTCGCCGATTCGGTATTCGATGTTGGGGAGGCCGTTTTTGACGGCGAGTTTCTGCCCGAACTCGACCATCTTCGGCGAGAGGTCGACCGCGATGACCTTCTCCGCGCGGGCGGCCAGGAGTTGGGCGAGGGTGCCTTCCCCCGCGCCCAGATCGGCGACGACGCGGTAGTTGAGCACCTTGATCAGGGCTTCGGCGAGGGCTTTCCACGAGCGTCCCGGCACATAGTCCTTGCCGAATCGTCCGGCGAGTTCGTCGAAGTAGGCGCGTGCGCTGTCTTTTCGTTTGCGCAGCAGGTGGCGGAGTGCGGACTCGTCCTCCGCCACTTCCGGAACCTCGCTGGCGGCGAGGCGGGCGACTCCCATCAGCTCCGGGGAGGTCGAACAGGAATACATGTTGTGCTTGCCGCTGCGCTCGTCGGTCACGAGGCCTTCCGCCTTGAGTTGGGAGAGCTGGGTGGAAATCCGGCTCTGGCCCATGCCGAGGATTTCCTGGAGGTCGGCGACGGAGAGGGCCTCGGCGGAGGTGAGTGCCAGAATCCGCAGTCGCGTGGGATCTGAGAGCAGTTTCAAGGATTTCAACGTTGACGGCATGGCGGGACGATTGTATCAACGTATCACGATTTGACGATACGAAAATTTAAAACGACATGAGTAATTACATTTTTTCCTCCGAATCGGTGACGGAAGGCCACCCGGACAAAGTTTCCGATACCATAAGCGACGTGATTCTCGACGCGTGTTTCGAGCAGGACGCGGGTTCCCGGGTCGCCTGTGAGACGATGGTGAAGGACAACCTGGTGGTGGTTGGCGGCGAGATCACCACGGCGGCCGATCTCGACATGCACGCGCTGATCAAGGGTGCGATCACCGACATCGGCTACACGCACAACGACTGCAAGTTCAACGCGGACACCTTCTTTTTCCTCAACCTGATCGGCCAGCAGTCGCCGGACATCGCACAAGGCGTGGACGCCCGTGAAGCGGCGGACAAGACGACCGCGGAACAGGGCGCGGGCGACCAGGGGATCATGTTTGGTTACGCAGTCGACGAGACTCCGGAGCTGATGCCCGCCCCGGTGCTCTATTCCCACCAACTCGGCAAGGCGCTGACCGATCTCCGCAAGAACGGCACCCACACCTGGCTGCGCCCGGATTCCAAAACTCAAGTCAGCGTCGAATACGTCGATGGCAAGCCGAACCGCATCACCGCGGTCGTGGTGTCGACCATGCACTCGAGGGAAATCAGCACCCAGGAGATCCGTTCCGAGCTCAAGCGCGACCTGATCGAACAAGTGCTTCCGGGCGACCTGCTCACCCCCGAGACTGAAATCCTGATCAACCCGACCGGCCTGTTCGTCGTCGGTGGGCCGGAAGGCGACTGCGGCCTGACGGGACGCAAGATCATCGTCGACACCTACGGCGGCATGGGCCGCCACGGTGGTGGTGCCTTTTCGGGCAAGGACCCCTCGAAGGTCGACCGCTCCGCGGCCTACTACTGCCGCTACGCCGCCAAGAATGTGGTTGCCGCCGGCCTCGCCAAGCGCTGCGAACTGCAGGTCGCCTATGCGATCGGCCACCCCTATCCGGTGAGCGTCCACATCGATACCTTCGGCACCGGCGCGGTGGAGGAGGCGAAGATAGCGGCCGCCGTGAAGGAGGTGTTCTCATTCAAGCCTGCGGACCTGATTGCCGAGCTCAATCTGCTGCGTCCGATCTACAAACAAACCACCAACTACGGCCACTTCGGCCGCGAGGACAACCTCGATGCCCTGACCTGGGAAAAGACCGACAAAGTCGCGGCGCTCAAGGCGGCAATCGGCTGATCCCAAGGTGTTTCCATTCATCAAACCGACTCAATCATGACTACCGCAACTGCTACATTGACCGAGGACTACAAGGTTCGCGACATCGGTCTCGCCGACTTTGGTCGCAAGGAAATTGAAATCGCCGAGCACGAGATGCCCGGCCTGATGGCGACCCGCGCCAAGTATGGTCCGGAGAAGCCACTGGCAGGCGTCCGCATCATGGGCTCGCTGCACATGACGATTCAGACCGCCGTGTTGATCGAGACGCTGGTGGAACTCGGCGCGGACGTGCGCTGGGTTTCGTGCAACATTTTCTCCACCCAGGACCACGCCGCCGCGGCGATTGCGAAATCCGGTGTGCCGGTCTTCGCCTGGAAGGGTGAGACGCTTGAGGAATACTGGTGGTGCACCTGGCAGGCGCTGGTGAACCCGCAGGGCCTCGGACCGCAACTCATCGTCGATGACGGCGGCGACGCGACGCTGCTGATCCACAAGGGTTACGAAATGGAGAACGGATCCGACTGGATCAACACTCCGTCCGCCAGCCACGAGGAGCAGGTGATCAAGGGCCTGCTCAAGGGGATCAAGCAGGAGCAACCGGGGATCTTCCAGAAGATCGTGAAAGACTGGAAAGGCGTTTCCGAGGAAACGACGACCGGTGTGCACCGCCTCTATCAGATGGCGAAGGAAGGCAAACTGCTGGTTCCCGCGATCAACGTGAACGATTCCGTGACCAAGTCGAAGTTCGACAACCTCTACGGTTGCCGCGAGTCGCTGGTCGACGGCATCAAGCGTGCCACCGACGTGATGATTTCCGGCAAGGTGGCCGTGGTCTGCGGATACGGCGATGTCGGCAAGGGCTGTGCGCAGGCACTGCGCGGCCAGGGCGCCCAGGTGGTGGTGACCGAAGTCGACCCGATCTGCGCGCTGCAGGCGGCGATGGAGGGGTTCCGCGTGCTGACCGTCGAGGACACCCTCGGCTGGGGTGACATCTACGTCACCACGACCGGCAACTACAACATCATCCGCCTCGAGCACATGGAGAAGATGAAGGACCAGGCGATCGTTTGTAACATCGGCCACTTCGACAACGAGATCCAGATCGACAAGCTCAACACGGCGCCCGGCGTGGAGAAGGTCAACATCAAGCCGCAGGTGGACAAATACACGTTCCCGACGGGCAACAGCCTCTACATGCTGGCCGAAGGCCGGCTGGTGAACCTCGGCTGCGCGACCGGCCACCCGAGCTTCGTGATGTCCAACAGCTTCACCAACCAGACGCTCGCACAGATCGACCTGTGGAAGAACAAGGACAGCTATCAGGCCGGCGAGGTGAAGGTGCTTCCCAAGCACCTCGACGAGGAAGTCGCCCGCCTGCACCTCGCGAAAGTCGGTGCCAAGCTGACCACGCTCACCAAGGAACAGGCCGACTACATCAGCGTGCCGGTGGAAGGGCCATACAAGCCCGACCACTACCGCTACTGAGGGACAACGGCTCCCGAGGTTTTCCACATGAAAAACGCCCGGCTGGATTTCCAGTCGGGCGTTTTTGCTGAAGTTCGTTTCCGGGCCGGGTGCCGGTGATGGTCCCGTGCCGGGTGGGTTCAGGCGTAGCCGAGTGTTGCGGCGGTGGCCTCGATGGCTTTGCTGTTGTCGAGCAGTTCCCGGATGGGGTCCCAGCGGCCGGAGATCAGGGCGTCCTGGGCGGAGTCCGGCATGGTGACTGGAAACTCAAGGCCGGTGGATGTGCGGACCTTGAGGTTTTCGACGTCGATGGTGACCTCGATGGTCGGGTCGGCTTCGATGGCCGCGCGGAGTTGCGCGTTGTCGTCGGCACCGATGACGACGCAGGGCATGCCGATGGTGGTGGAATTTCCGAAGAAGATGTCGGCGAAGGACTCGGCGATGACGCCGTTGAAGCCGTATTTCCGGAGCGACTGCGGTGCGTGTTCGCGTGAGGACCCGCAGCCGAAGTTGACGCCGGCGACGAGGATGGAGGCACCGTCGAAGCGCGGGTCGTTGAGCGGGTGGGCGGTTTTTTCTCCGGTGTCCGGGTCGAAGCGCACGTCGTAGAATGCGAACTCACCGAGGCCGTCGAAGGTGACGCACTTCATGAAGCGCGCGGGGATGATGCGGTCGGTGTCCACGTCGTCACCCGGCACGGGAACTGCCCGACCGGAGACCTGCTTAATTTTTTCCAAAGCTGCCATAGAGTAGCGAAGAACAATGAGCGATGAATGCCGGATGTGCAAGCCACATTCCTGCACCTCAGGACACAGCGCACTTTTTATCAGCAGGACGTCGCATGCTTCGCCCCGCCCT
>JAUTCT010000022.1 GCA_030673875.1 Verrucomicrobiota bacterium JB025
TCGCTACGGGCTTCTTTCGGCTCACTCACCTCACGGTGGCGACCTTGCCTTTCACTACGGTTGCTGTCACTCAGTCCGTCCAATACGTTTCAATTGTTAAGTTCATGCCCATGCCGGGCACACCAGGGACGGCTCTCCGAACCGTCCGGCGGTGGCAGCGTGTTCGTTCCACAACGGTTCATCCCTCCACAATAGCCCGCAAAGCCCCTCCGAATCCTCCCGCCACCAAAAGATCCCGGAGGGATCACAGCCAGTAGCCGGGGGTCGAGCGCAGCGACACCCCCGGACCCCTCCCACCAGAAAATTCATCGCATCCCGGCAGGGATGCCAGCGCCGCGCTTCATGAGTTGATCCATGGATTCATCAACGGCCCCACCCGACGCCCTGCTCCGTCCTCGCCGATCAGCATTCCCGCGACCACTCCATGAACCGGATTCATGACAACTCCGCGCCGCAGCGCCGCTTCCGTTCCAAACCCACCGGGACTGTATAATAGCGCCACCGCGCGCCTTGCGTCAGCATCCGCACATGCTCCGGACTAACAAAACGCCCCGGTTCCTTCACACATCTTCTAGGAGCTGGATACAAATCTCATTTTATGATCTTGTTCCATCGGTTTCACTCTGTGTGAAGGAATACTCTATCTAACCAACACATCCCAGCCATGATACGATTCTCCACCCTCCCCACGGTTGCGGCCGCGCTTCTCCTCAGCGCCATCCCCGGCCTTTCCCAAAACGCGGAAATCCTCACCTACAAACCACTCGGGTCGTCCGCCACCAGCACCCTGAAAGCCGTCAAAAACGACAAAAACGTCCCCGTCATCGCATGGGGCGCCGATGTCGCCACCCAGCTCGCCGTGACCGACGGCACCCTGCCCGGTGTCAAACTCTACCGCGAGGACAACTTCCCCGCCCAGGTCGACAACTGCCTGAACGGAAACTCACCCTACCTCCGCGGCACCCTGCCGATGATCCTCCAGGCGCGGAAAGCATTCCAGAATGCCGGCACCGACCTCGTCGTCATCTATCAACTCTCATGGAGCAACGGCGGCGACTGCCTCGTCGTCCGCGACCGCGTGAAGTCCATCAAGGATATCAAATCCGTCGCCGTCCAGCTCTACGGACCCCACGAACACCCCGCCATCAAAGTCCTCCAGGACGCCGGTGCGGACCCCGCAAACGTCAAGTTCTACTATCTCCCGGAACTCGCCGCACCACTCGACGGCGGCGGCGATAAAATCGTTTCCCCCCCCGGCCTCTTCGAGGCACGCGAGGACATCGACGCCGTCTGGGTGATCTCGCCGGACGCCGCCGCCCTCACCGAAGGCGACTACGCCGTCAAGGGCGCCAAAATCCTCTTCACCTCCAAACAGGCCAGCCGGATCATCCCCGACGTCTATGCCGTCAGGAAAGACTACCTCGACGCCAACCGCACAAAGGTCGAATCCTTCGTCAAAGGCCTCCTCAAAGCCGGTGAAAACCTCCGCGACCTCGTCGACAACAAGGCGAAACGCACCGCCGAACACCGCAAGGTCATGACCGCATCCGCCAAACTCCTCCTCGGCGACGCCGGACTCGTCGGCGACACCGAAGCCATGCTCTCCGAAGCCGAACTCGTCGGCCACTCCGGAAACGTCGCCTTCTTCACAGGACAAGGCACCACCCGATCGCTCGAAACCCTCACCGAGGAAATCCAGGTCGCCTTCGACAAGGCCGGTCGCGGAATCGGCCGCTTCGAAATCCCCACCGCCGGCTGGGACTGGACCGCCCTCGGCAGCGGACTGAAATACGCCGGCGAAGTCAAAGTCGCCAAATCCGTCTTCAAATCCTCCGAACAGGCCCAGCAGAAGGTCGAGGAATTCCTCCTCGAAAACCCGGAACTCGACGACCGTGACACCGCGCTCTTCGACTTCACCGTCCCCTTCGCCGCCAACCAGAACACCTTCAACTCCAAGGACGAAAGCCTCCGCAACTACTTCAAACAAGCCATGGGCATGGTCGACACCTACGCCGGCACCACCATGATCATCGAGGCCCACGCCGACGGATACCTCCTCATGCGCCTCCGCCAGGCCCTCGAATCCAACGACAAGGTCCTGCTCGGAAAAATCCAGAAGGTCCTCAAAATGTCGTCCACCCCCACCGAGCAAACCGCCACCCTGCTCGAACGCTCGCTCAAAACCAAATCCGCCCAGCGCGCCGAAGCCCTCCGCGACGCCTTCGTCGGATACTGCAGGGAAGCCAACCTCGTGATGGACAACAACCGCATCGTCGCCGTCGGCCGCGGCGCCACCGCACCGGTCTACGAAAATGCGGACACGCCCAAAAAACGCGCCGAAAACCGCCGCGGCGTCATCATCCTCGAACGCCTCGAAGTGCTCGAAGTCGGCGACGACGTCGAAATCGACTTCTAACCCCAATACCCGGAACACCATGCACCACCTCCAAACCCTCGGAGTCCTCGCCTTGGCCGCCCTGCTCTCGGCCGGTTGCCAGCGCAGATCCTCCGTTTCCTCCTCCTCCGGGCAGAGCGACCAGACCACCGAGGCGCAACCCTCGGCGACCACCACCGCACGCAAACCCGGTGACCGCGAACCAATCCCCAACACCACGCCGCCGGGATCCAGAATGGACCCCAGCCAAAACGCCTACATCGTCTTCGACGGCAGCGGCAGCATGTCCGGCCAACCGATCCAGGAGGCCAAACGCGCCGTCTCCGCCTTCGTCAAGGGAGCCCCGGATGACCTCAACATCGGCCTCTTCGTCTTCGACGCCAACAGCTACAGCGGACGCGAAGTCGCCCCCCTCGGCCGCGGCGACGACCAGCGCAAGCACCTGCTCGAACAAATCCAGACCATCAGCGCCGGCGGCGGCACCCCCCTCGGCGGAGCCATCCAGACCGGGTCGGAAGCCCTCATCGCCCAGTTCCAGAAACAACTCCGCTACGGTGACATCCGCCTCATCGTCGTCACCGACGGCATGGCCAGCGACAGCAACCGCTTCGAACGCGGCATCGCCTTCGCCCGCGCCAACCACGTGCCCATCTACACCATCGGCTTCCGCATCCGCAACGCCCACCCGCTCCGCAAATATTCGGAAGCCTACCTCACCGCCAGCGACGAACAGGAACTCCTCGACGCCATGCGCGAAACCCTCGCCGAACTCGACGACGACGCCGTAATCGACCTCTGACCCCCCTCCGGAAACACCCACCCCACGAATGAACAACGCGTCAAAAATCGCCGTCCTGCTCTTCGTCTTCTGTGCCCTCGTCGCCGGAGCCTGGTTCGCCATCAAGCCATTCTTCAGAAAACACCAGCAGAAAACCGAACGCGAAAAAGCCGAACAGTTCGAACGCGAAATCTCCAACGCCAGAGTCAGTTCGACCCTCAAAATCGCCGGCGACGGATACCTCGGCTACTTCTTCGCCTCCTCCAAACAAACCAAAAAGGAAGCCGTCCGCCAGGGCCTCGGAATCGAATGGACCGACGACGGCGCGCACATCGCCGATCGCGTCGCCAAACTCGCCCGCGGCGAATACGACATCATCGCCATCCCCGCCGCCGAATACCTCATCCACGGCCGCGCCCATGGGTTCCCCGGCGTCATGGTCGCCGCCATCGCCCGCTCCAACGGCGGCGACGGCATCGTCGCCCTCAAGGACAAACTCCCCAACAACGACATCGCCGACCTCAACAACGCCGACCTCGAATGGATCTACACCGGCGAAAGCCCGAGCGAATTCCTCGTCGACATCACCGCCAAGGACCTCGACTTCTTCAACCTCCGCGCCGCCGATGAAGCCGCCGGTGGCCATGGTCCGTGGCGAAAACCCGTCGCCTCGTCGGCCGATGTCTACAACCGCGCCATGAACGGCCGCGGCGACGTCTTCGTCATGTGGGAACCGGACATCTCCCGCGCCCTCCAGAAAAACCCCAACCTCACCTACATCTGGGGGTCGGACAAATTCGCCGGCTACATCATCGACTACTTCGTCGTCAACAAACAGACACTCGCCACCCGCGAGGCCGACGTCCTCAAATACTTCAAGGCCTACTTCCGCGCCCTCGACCACTACCGCCGCCACGCCGATGAACGCACCACCGACATGGCCCGCTGGGCGGACATCGACCGCGAATCCGTCGAATCCATCGTCAACCAACGCAAAATCGACTGGCTCGACCTCCACGACAACTGCCTCCAGCAGTTCGGCATCTCCACCGGCGGCTCGACCATCACCCCGCAGGAAGGCGTCATCGACACCATCCTCTCCTGCGCGGACGTGCTCGTGGACACCAACCGCATCAAGGGCTCCGACATCAACGACCCCTACCGGCTCGTCAACACCCGCGTCCTCGAATCCCTCAAAAACACCGCTCCACGCTCGCTCGGCCAGAGCCAGGACGGCCGCATCGACTTCGAACCGCTCGACCCCCAGGCCTGGGCCAAACTCAAGGAAATCGCCAAACTCCAGGTCCGCCCGATCCGCTTCCGCAACAACACAACCTTCGAAGTCGGCGCCGCCGAGGAAGTCGACAAAGTCGCCAAACTCCTCTCCGTCAACTACCCGAACTACCGCGTCATCATCCGCGGCCACACCGGCGGAACCGATAGCGAGGAAAACCGACAACTCTCCGAACTCCGCGCCGAAACCGTCAGGAAACGCCTCGTCCTCGTCCACGGCTTCGACGAAGACCGACTGTCCATCCAGGGCGTCGGCTCGTCACAACCACCCGAACTCCGCCCCGGTGAAAACCCCCGCTCGCGCGCCTACCGCGGCCGCGTCCCGCGGGTCGAAGCCATCCTCGTCGAACGCGGCGGACTCTGAAACCAGACCCCATCAAACCCACCCCCATGGCACCACAAGATGGAAACCGCCAACAGGTCGGCCTCGAAAGCCTGACCGACCAGGACGCCATCTTCAAAGCCGTTCGCAACAAGTGCATCCAGTCACCATTCACGATCATCCCGCTCGCACTCGCCGGCGGACTCCTGCTGCTCACCGGGGCCTTCGGCCTCGGCTTCTTCGGCGTCTTCACCTCCATCGTCCTCGGCATGCTCGGAGCCGCAGCCTTCGTCTACAACATGTGGATCCGCGGTGAAACACTCGCCAAACGCCACGTCCAGTGGCTGATGGAACAACTCAAGGAACAACGCCGCGGCGCCCTCACCGAAGTCGCCGAAATGTGCCGCAAAATCGGCTTCTACGAGGCCGAAAAGGAAGCCGCCGAACTGTCCGAAGCCTACTCACAATACACCGGATTCCTCGAATCCCGCGCCGAAGCCAAACTCGGCGCCGCCGTCGGACAACGCCTCGGACTCGCCGAAGCCGCACGAACCGCCGGCATCGAACACCTCCGCCAGGCCGCGGAAATCCACACCGCCCTCACCGCCATCGATATCGCCATGCTCCGCCGCGAACTCGCCCAATGGCACGAACAAAAATCCCACGCCCGCGCCAACCACACCGTGCTCGACAGCAAAATCGACGCCCACTCCCGCCAGATCCTCCGCTACGAACAACTCGTCTCCAAACGCGACGAACTCATCGCCCGCTCCAATGAACTGGAAGCCGCCTTGAAAAACGCCTACATGTCCGATGCCGGTCGCTCCGACCTCAGCCTCGTCCACGGCGCGAACGACCCCGCCGCACGCCTCTCCAACGCCATCGCCGCCGCTGAAGCCGCCGAGGCGGACATGACGGATTTCCTCCGCAACGTAGAACAACAGACAACCACACCAGCATAACCTAACACTAACTAACAATACCATGGGACTAATCAAAGCCATTGGCCGTTTCCTCACCTTCAAATGGTTGTGGGCCGGCGGAAAAGTCAACAAAGCCGCAGAAGAAACCTTCACCTCCTCCGCCGAAGGCGTGGGCATGGCATTCGACATCCAGAAGGACAAGGAAATCAAGGACCACGCCGAGTTCATCAAGGCCGTCTCACAGCTCGCCGCCAACGTGGAGGACAGCAAAAAACGCCTCGACGAAAGCCTCGACCGCGAGGAAGCCGCCATCAAGATGCGCGACGCCGCCAAACTCCAGCTCTCCCGCGTCCTCAAAACCAAAGGCCTCACCCGCGAACAGGCGCAGAGCGACCCCGACGTCATGAAATGGCAGCGCGCCTTCATCGACTACCAGGCGAAGGTCAAAACCGAAGACGAACTCCAGGCCCGCCTCGAACCCGAACTCCAGGACCGCCAGGCCCGCCTCGACCAACTCAAGACCCAGCTCGCCAAACGCCAGCGCGAAATCAAGGGCCTCGACGACCAGAAGGCACAGGCCATCGCCGACTACGTCGACGCCAAAACCACCTCCGCCCTCATGGACCGCCTCAGCGGACTCGAGGACTCCTCGGACCGCTCCGCCCTCAACACCGTCACCAACCGCATTTCTCAAATGAAACAACAGGCCAAGATCAAGGCGGAACTCGAGGGCGCCTCGGCGGACTCGATCGAAACCGAACTCGAAGCCACCATGGCCGAACAGGCCGGACTCGACCTGCTCGACGAAATGCTCGCCGCAGACACCCCGGAAGGCGCCAAAGACACCGCCCTCCCCAGCGACGAAGGCGACCTCAAAGCCTGACCCAACCAACCCAACAACCTCACGACCTAACAACAACCACAACAGACCAATGATCAAACAATCCATCACCTCACTCATCGCGGCCCTAACCGTCGCCGCCCCCATCGCCGCCAACGCCCAGGCCGACGGCGACTACACCCTCGGCTGGAGCAACTACATCGGCTGGTGCCCCGTCAAACACCTCGCCGATACCGGCCTCTTGGAAAAACACGCGAAAGCCAACGGCATCAAGATCGCCGTCAAGGAATTCGGCTACGTGTCCTCCATCGATGCATTCAAGGCCAAGAACATCGACGTCGTCCCCGTCACCACCATGGACGCCCTCACCCTGATCAGCCAGGCCGGCATCGACACCTCGTTCTTCGTCGTCGGCGACTACTCGAACGGCAACGACAAATGGCTCGCCACCGGCGCGAAATCCGTCGCCGACCTCAAGGGTTCCACCGTCTACGGCGAGGAATTCACCGTCAGCCACTACCTCGTCTACCGCGGCATCGTCCAGAACGGCCTCAAGGAAGCGGACTTCAAGTTCGCCCACCGCGCCGAAAAAGGCATCGTCAGCGGCTTCACCAGCGACCAGTCGAAACTCAAGTCCACCGCCACCTGGAACCCCCACGCGCTCGGCCTCATGCAGCAGCCCGGCGTCACCTCGGTCTTCGACTCCTCGAAGATCCCCGGTGAAATCCTCGACGGCTTCGTCATCCGCACCGACCTCCTCAAGGCGGACCCCAAACTCGCCAAAGCCATCTCCGACGCATGGTTCGAAGCCATGGCCACCCTCAACGGCGGCGGCAAGCAGGCCGAAGACATGATCGCCACCATCGCCCAGGCCGCCAACGTCACCGTCGCAGAAGCCAAGGCCCAGCTCAAAACCACCTTCTTCTACTACACCCCGGAAACCATGGCCGAGGCCCTCACCTCCAAAACCCACAAGAAAGCCACCACCCTCGTCCGTGACTTCTGCTTCGACCAGGCCCTGCTCGGCGAAGACGCGGATGACGCCGGCTACATCGGCATCGAATTCGCCGACGGCGAAGTCCTAGGCAAAAAGGACAACATCAAACTCCGCTTCAAACCCGTCTCCAAGTAATCGGCACTCGCACGGCCGGCCGCCACCACCCGGCGGCCGGCCGTTTCCCCATCCCGCCCACTTCATGAAACTCCTGCGAACCGACGCCAAAATCAACTGGCCGGGGAAACTCATTCTCACCCTCGTTCCAGTCCTCATCCTCTGCTTCATGTACGTGAAGCGCTCGTCGGACCTCGCCGAAACGGACCGCGCCCGACTCATGCCCACCGCCTCAAAGCTGGTGGACGCCGCAAAAAAGGTCGCTCTCCCGATCCCCGCCCCGGAACGCGAAAGCGATCGCCGCAGGGAACTCCGCATCGAACGCCAGTTCATCCTCTACAAGGACACCGCCGCATCCTTCAAACGCATGGGATGGGCGATGCTCGTCATCCTCCTCGCCGTCCCCATCGGCACCATGATGGGCAGCTACCCATGGGCGGAATCGCTCGGAAAAACCATCATGGTCATCCTCAGCATGATCCCCGCTCTCGCCCTGCTCTCCATCCTTTTCCTCACCCTCGGCACCGGAGAAGTCGCCAAAGTCGGCCTCATCGTGCTCGGCGTCTTCCCCGTCGTCTGCCTCGACACCTACCTCCGCGCCAAGGCAATCCCGCGCCAGCAGTTCTACAAGGCCCAGAGCCTCGGCGCCTGCGAGGTCGAAATGCCCTGGCGGGTCGTCTTCCCGCAAATCTGGCCCGACGTCCTCAACACCATCCGCCTCAACCTCGGCGTCATGGCCGTGCTCATGATCGCCGGAGAATCCATCGCCGCCGAAGCCGGCATCGGCTACCGCATCTTCATCAAGTTCTACCGCACCACCGCGATGGACGCCACCATCGTCTACGTCATCTGGCTCACCCTGCTCATGTTCCTGCTAGACCTCGCCATCAGCCTCTGGATCAAACACCGCTACAAATGGCTCGCCGGCCGATAACCCCGAAACACGAGCCCGTCATGAAACAACAACGCAACGTGGTCGTCGAACTCCGCAACGTCGAAGTGACCTACCGGTCGAAACCCAAACTCAACTTCAAGGGCGGACTCTCCGTCGAACGCGAGGCCGTCACCGTCTTCCAAAACCTCGACCTCACCATCCGCGAAGGGGAGTTCACCACCATCGTCGGCCCCAGCGGATGCGGCAAATCCACCCTCTTCCGGCTGATGCTCGGCTCCCAGTTTCCCACCGCCGGCACCGTCTGCGTCGATGGCAACCCGGTCGAGCACGTCACCCCGAAAACCGGCATCGTCTATCAGCGCTACTCGCTCTTCCCCCACCTCACCGTCGCCAACAACATCGCGCTCGGACCACTCCTCCACCAGACCGGACCGCTCGAGTCCCTCATCCGCAGCATCGGCCCGCGCTACCGCAGGGTGCTCCGCGATGCCCGCGCCGAGGCATTCGGCCTGCTCGAACACGTCGGACTCCGCAGGCAGGACGGCGACAAGTTCCCCCACGAACTCTCCGGAGGCATGCAGCAGCGCGTCGCCATCGCCCAGGCCACCATCATGAAACCCAAGGTCCTGCTCATGGACGAACCCTTCGGCGCACTCGACCACAGCACCCGCGAGGACATGCAGCTCTTCATCCTCGAACAGGCGGAAAAAAACCACCTCACCGTCATCTTCGTCACCCACGACCTCGACGAAGCCCTCTTCCTCGGCAGCCGCGTCGTCGGCCTCTCGCAATACTGGCGCGCGGACTCCGCCGACGACCACATCGGCGCCCGCATCGTCACCGACCGCGATGTCACCGCCGCTCTCGGCGGCAGCCACCCGCGCCCCACCTCCGCCATCGATACCCCGGAGTTCCGCGACCTCCGCCGCAAGGTCCAGCAGGACGTGCTCGACCCCGGTTTCCGCCAGCACATCAGCGCCTTCGACCACGACCACCCGGACAGCACCGGCATCACCTCCAGCCACCAGCCCTCATGAACCCCACGGCTCAATCCCCCGGCCCCACCCCGCCCTTCATGGAGGCGCTGGTCGATGGCGTGAAACACCGCGGCCGCCGCGTCTTCGTCCTCACCGGAAACGTCATGGACCTCTTCCCCAACCGCGACGAAACCGGATACTCCCCGCTCGAGGAACGCCTCTGCCAGTCATTCGCCAGCCGCTTCACCATGGTCCGGCTCGACCTCTCGCTCGGCCTCGGATTCTACCACAGCGACCAGCGCCAAACCCTCTTCGACGCCATCGGATGGAACCGCCAACCCGCCCAGCCCCCACGCTTCGACCAACCGGAAACCCTCGGCGGACTCATCGACTTCGGCTCCGAAATCGTCAACCGCCACCTCCGCGGCCGCCAGCCGGACACACCCCGCAAACCCGCATCCCCCACCCCCCAACAACTGCTCGAACGCACCAGACAACGCCCCGGCGCCGCCCTCGTCCTGCTCCGCGAACTCACCGAAATGACCCGCGAAGCCGCCGATAACGGCAACCGCGTCAAACCGATCTGCACCATCGTCCGCCTCGCCGGCGCATTCTTCCCCCCCGGGGACTTCGGCAAACTCTCCGAACTCGACCGCAACCGCCTCGCCACCCTGCTCAGCTGGCTCGGCGACCCCGGCTACCGCGCCGGCGGCCACGTCACCATCCTCGTCGCGGACAACCGCTCCGAACTCAACTCACGCATCCACTCACTCCCCTCCAGCCAAATCACCGAAGTCGGCTTTCCCGACATCCAAACCCGCCGCCACTTCGTCCAACACCGCATCGCCACCTTCCACCGCGACGAGGACTCACAAACCCCGACCTTCGAACTCGACTCCGCCGACTTCATCGAGGAATCCGCCGGCCTCAGCCTCAACGCCATCTCATCCCTGCTGGAGGAATCCGCCCGCTCCGGCAAACCCGTCACCCGCCACGCCGTCAACTCACTCCTCAACGAAATCCTCAAGGCCCAGCTCGACGGCGTCGTCACCATCAAGCGCCCCACCCACGGCGATGCCGACCTCTGCGGCTACACCGGCCCGCGCCAGGCCATCCAACGCATCTTCCGCGACTGCGAGGACCCGGAAACCGCCATCGCAGCCTTCGTCGTCTCCGGCCCCAACGGCGTCGGTAAAACCTACAACGTCGAAGCCCACGCCGCAGACTCCGGACGCATCGTCATCGAACTCTCCCAAATCCGCTCGTCCGACTTCGGCGGAACCGACAAACTCTTCGAAATGGTCCGCCGCTACATCGAAATCTACGGCAAGGTCGCCATCCTCGTCGATGAAGCACACGCCGCCTTCGGCAGCATCCACTCCGGCGGAACCCACGCCACCGAAAAACGCCTCATGGCCAACATCATCAAAATGATGTCCGACAAAGGCCTGCTCTCCAAAGTCGTCTGGTGCCTCATGACCACCCGCCCGGACCTCCTCGACCCCGACGTCCTCAGCCGCGCCCCCAAACAAATCCCGATCTTCGACCTCGATGGCCCCGATCGCAAAAAATTCTTCCACGCCATGTTCTCGCGCCGCGGCATCACCGTCGCCCCGGATGAACTCGACCACGTCATCGCCGCCACCGATTGGTATTCGAACCGCGACCTCGACTACCTCATCCGCGAGGTGAAAAGCGCTCGCCGGGACAACCCCGCCGCCTCCGTGCCCGACGTCCTTGAAACCTGGTCCGCATCCAAAGGCATCGTCGCCAAACGCGCCGCCCAGTCGCTCATCGCCGCCTCCACCAGCAGCTACCCCGCACTCGTCCCGGACCGCTACAAGTCCCCGTCCTTCGACCAGGCCCTGCAACGCGCCAAAGCCATGCTCTCGGTCTGATCCCCCGCCAGCCCGGCGGCCCGCCGCCACTTTTCCCGTCATCAATCACACCGCTTTGACACCCGCCTGCAATCCGGCTAATCCATCCGCATGCGCAGCCTCATCAAGCACGTCCTCCGCCGCTCCGAACCCACCGATGACCTCCACGTCGCCGGCTGGGTCCGCTCCCGCCGCGACTCCAAAGCCTTCTCGTTTCTCGAACTCAACGACGGCACCTGCCTCGCCAACCTCCAGATCATCGCCGATTCCGGCATCCCCGGATCCGAGGACCTGGCAAAAATGAACACCGGCGCATCCGTCGAAATCCACGGCAAACTCGTCGAATCCCCCGCCAAAGGCCAGCAGTGGGAAATGCACGCCACCACCATCAAACTCCTCGGCGGCGTCCCCGAAGACTATCCCCTCCAGAAAAAAGGCCACAGCGCCGAATTCCTCCGCTCCATCGCCCACCTCCGCCCGCGCACCAACCTCTACGGCGCCGTCTTCCGCATGCGCTCCCGCATGTCCTTCGCCATCCACCGCTTCTTCCAGGAACGCGACTTCGTCAACGTCCACACCCCCGTCATCACCGCCTCGGACTGCGAGGGCGCCGGCGAAATGTTCCGCGTCACCACCCTGCCCGACGACAAGGCCGCACGCGTCGCCGAGGACTTCTTCGGCAAACGCGCATTCCTCACCGTCTCCGGCCAGCTCGAGGGCGAAACCTTCGCCTGCGCCCTCTCGAACATCTACACCTTCGGCCCCACCTTCCGCGCCGAAAACTCACACACCACCCGCCACGCCTCCGAGTTCTGGATGATCGAACCCGAAATGGCCTTCTGCGACCTCGCCGGAGACATGGACCTCGCCGAAGAACTCGTCAAATTCCTCGTCACCGAAGCCCTCGAACACAGCGAGGGCGACCTCTCGATCTTCGAACGCTTCGTCGACAAATCCCTCCGCCAGCGCCTCGAATTCGTCGCCTCACGCCCATTCGAACGCATCTCCTATACCGATGCCGTCGAACTGCTCGTCAAATCCGGCGAGAAATTCGACTACCCCGTCGAATACGGATCCAACCTCCAGTCCGAACACGAACGCTGGCTCACCGAAAAACACTTCAAGTCCCCCGTCACCGTCTTCAACTACCCGAAGGAAATCAAACCATTCTACATGCGCCTCAACGACGACGATAAAACCGTCACCGCCATGGACGTCCTCGTCCCCGGCATCGGCGAAATCGTCGGCGGCAGCCAGCGCGAGGAACGCCTCGACGTCCTCATGCGGAACTTCGCCAAGCACAACCTCAATCCCGAAGCCTACTCATGGTACGCCGACCTCCGCAAATTCGGCTCCGTCCCCCACGCCGGATTCGGCCTCGGTTTCGAGCGCATGCTCATGTTCGTCACCGGAATGGCCAACATCCGCGACGTCATCCCCTTCGCCCGCACCCCCGGCAACTGCGAGTTCTAAACTCGTTTGCCAAAAGAAATGGCAGAAAGGAATGCCCGAAAATCGGTCGAGGCGAGGCCTTGCTCAGGCCAAGGCGGAAGCTGGTCGGGACCAGTGACCAACCAGCCACGCAGGCATGGCCAACCCTCGCCCGAAACCACCATTCCATGCGGAGCCCGATTTCCATCCAAAGCTCATTCCGCTTCGGCAAGGAGTTTCGGCAACCGGTCTAATCCGCGGGAAACCCCGGCCAAGGTGCCGCATCGCCGGCATCGACGGCTACTGGGCGATCAAATGAGGGCAATCCCTCGAATCAGTCAACATCCGTGCTCCTTTCCGGCGCTTCCTGAGGGAGTGATTCCCTCGCTTGGTCGCCCTGTTCCGCCCCCCCTATTTGGATAGTCGGCCAAACCACTCACCCGTGGTATGGTTGCTGCTGGTCGGACAATCGAACGCTCGTGGAATTGAATATTCCGCGTGCCGCCAACCAGCAAACCCGCTATCATCCACCCGACCGAACAAACCGATTTCCAACCCACACCTTCCGGAACCTCCGCCCACGTGATACAGTTCTCAATTCAATCGAATTTATAGTTGGCATAAGTTTCCATCCCTATAAGCACTGAGGCGGTAAATATATGAGTTACTCTTTTGAGATTCTTGAGGACGAGAAGGTGATCTTCCTTCGCTACGATCAATCCACGACCTATCAGGACCGGATCGATGCCCTGGATCAGATCATCCAGCACTTGAAGGAGGATTTGACGCTGAACATTCTCGTTGACGCAAGGTCGGTCGAAGATTCACTCACCGCCAGAGAACAGCTGGATCTGGGAACCATGCTGGCGAAAAACAATCAATACTTTCAGCAAAACCGAACCGCGGTCCTGAAAAAACGCGAAGTCAACCCGGTCATCCTCGGCAAAGCCTATATCGACGGACATGTCACGCTGGCCGAGTTCCAGGACGACGACGAGGCATTGAAATGGCTGTCGGGAAAACTCGCCTGATTCCCGCCGTCCAGCGCACTGGGAACGGATCTCCGCACCCACCCGACGAATCCTGAGAGCGAGTCTCCACACACCTCAATCCCCCGCCGCTCCTCAAGGGCACATCCGGCAACCCGGCGTCCGGCGACGCAAGCATTCAAATTCAAGGCAAGGCGCGCCGGGAAAGTGACCGAGGAGCAACCAAGCATTGGCTTTGAACGCGCTGCGCCCGCAACGGCGGCACTTACCTTTCCTCGGCGAAGCCGCTCCAATCAACAGCACCAAACTCTGCCGCGGCGGGTGTTGGGTTGCCGGATGTGCCCTCAAGACCGGAATCGACGCGGGAAGGGCATCCTCACCAGCCCGGCACCCGGCCCCGCCGGCCCGCCCGACCACGTCACTTCTTGAGCGAATCCGTCTTCTTCTTCAGCGCCTCCAACACCTCGTTGATCTCATCGAGCCCGCCGTAGGCCTCCTTCAGTTGGTCAGCCTTTTTCGCCACCTCGGCGCTCACCTGGCCCATCACGGAACTGTCCGGAAAGGCCCCGGATGCGAGGCATTTCTCCGAGAATTCGTCGAGCGCGAGCAGCGCCTCGTGATAGAGCGCGTTATCCGGGGACTCCTCCAGCTCCTTGATCAACAACTCCAGCGCCCGCCCGTTGTGACCCTCCGGTTGATAGTCGTCCCGGAAAAACACGGCATTCGAATAGGCTCTCCCCGGCTGGTCCTGCTTCAACTCCATGAGCCAGGTCAGCGCGGCATGCTCGAAATCCTTTATCTCCTCGGGATGGCTGTCTTTTTCCTCCCCCAAATACCGGCAGCTCATCCAGAAGATGCCGTCCTCGCGGAAGCTGTCCGGTGACCGCGCGTGACCGTTCCGACTGATCCTGTGGATGCCATCCTTCTTGAAGCGGGCAACCGCCTTGGCCGTGGTGTGGCGGTTGAAATCAAACCCGCCGCAAATGCCGTAAATCACCTCCGCCTTGGGACCGAGGCCACCCGGGATGTAGCCGCCGCTGGGCATGATGCCATACGCCGGCATGATGGTGGTGTTGATGAATGACTGGGCGGCCCCGCCGGAATGCCCGGCGTAGTGGATGCGCTTCTTGTCCACGGGCAGGCTGCCGAGCAGATGCTCCAGACTGCTCTTGCAGTGCCGGGTGTTGGTGGCGTCGTTGTGGGCGTTGGAGGAATCCACCGACAAGGCCACCACCCAGCCGAAGCGGTCCGCGCATTCCGTTATTCCACGGATGAACCCCGGATTCTTCCCGCCCCACGGCGCACAGAAGAACACCAGCGGTGCCGGCCGCCCCTGCTTCAGGCTTTTCGGCAGATAGATATGATAAGAGGATCCTCCCCCGGCATCGACCGGACCTTCGATCCTGCCCAGCGCATAGGGCAGCCCCTCCGCCGCTTTCGCCCCGCTCCCCGCCAGCGGCGAGGACTCGTCCGGGATCGAGAAGTGCTTCCGCAGCAGCTCCTGGTCGGAGTCGATGAACTTGTCGAGTTCAACCCCGAGGGTTTTGCCATTCTCACGCTTCAACACCACTTTGCCGTTGGCAACGCCGGTCGCCGATGCCTTCACCTTGTGGCCCGTCTTGGCCTCCCAGTCCCGGATCTGCGTCGGTCCGGCACCATGGAGCGTGTGACAAAGAAGCAGACAACAAAGGAGAAGGACGGATTTCATCTTCATCTGATAGATCCTGTTGGAGAGTAATGACAGGATCGAAAATCTGGAAAAACACACGCAATCCGTCAAGAATCAACGTCCGGTCATGCTATATCGTGCCGGATTGACTATCTCATCTCCGGTCCGGCTTCATTCCGGTCCGTTCCGGCAGCGGCCGGGCATCCTCAGCACCCGCCAACTGCGTTGAAAATCGGATATATGGAAAGCTCTCCGGGATATGCGAGTCCCAGACCCCGTGGGGACTCCATGCCCAACCACCCGGATCATCGGATGGCGCCGCTTCCTTGTATTGGTTGAAGCGTGAGAAATCGATGCGCCAGACGTCTCCGTCCCGCGGCGGCAGTGCCCGCCCGTCGGCCAGATCCTTCATCCCCGCCCAGGGAAAGGCCAGCTCGACGGTCCACCCGCGGTCGCGGTCCGAGCCGTCGTTGAGCGTGCCATCGATCCATACCGCGCTCTTGAGTCCGGGAAAATCCCAGTTCCAGTAGCCGATGCGCATCCCCCGTGGATGCGTTGTGAATCCGACCCCATTGAACGGGCGGACCTTGTCGCTATCACTGCGGTCGAACTCCGCCAGCTCGGCATAGCCTCCTTTTTCGTAGGCTTCCTCCCAGATGAAAAAAGCCTCGTAGATCGTGCCGAGCGAGTTGATCTCAAATTCATAGTAGGCGTTCTTGCCGGCGATGAACACCTCGACATCGTTGTTCCGGTAGACCGGTGCGTCGCGTTTGGTCAGGTCCCCCCGCACGTCGGGTTCTTCGATCCAAAAGCCAATGTAGAGGTTGGTCTCGTCCCACAGCACCGCCGCGCGGGTGTCATGGATCGCCCGGCCACCCTTGATCAGATGGCGGAACCGGGGCGAGCGCCGCGCCTTCTGCCAGACCGCTTCATTGAGCTGACCGTCGATCACGACCGGCTGGTCAATCCGCCGGGCCGTGTAGCGGGCCACCTGCTCGTCCGGCCACGGAATCCCGGATGACTTCGCGGCGGCGGGCTCCCCGGCAGCGGCGGCGGGAAGGAAAATGAGGCAGCAAAATAGTGCGGATCGGACAATCATGACAGGGCGGAAAGCAGCTCGCGCGCAAAAATTGGCAACACCGGGTGAAATCGGTCAACCCGGAGCCCGCCGCCGCGCGCCGGCCCCCCGACCCATCCGAAAACCGCCCGCCCCGGAGCTTCCGGCTTGCCCCCGGCTCGCGTTTCCCACTAGCTGGAACCTGAACGACCGGTCGCATCACTGGAATCCGCCCGGTTCTCTCCCGCATCCAGCACCCCGGCCCCGCTCCGGGCCAGCAACTCCACCACACCCCACTCATGATCCGTAAACTCGATTCGAATCCATGGCTGCCGAAACCGGCGAAACACCGCTTCCTCTGTCTCGCGGCGGTCGGCCTGTGCGCCGCCGGCAACGCACTGGCAGTTCGAGACGAGGACAACCAGAACCGTTGGAGCAAACCCTGCACCGAAGGTCCGGATGCCGCCGTCCCCGGGTTCCTCATCAACATGGGACCTACCGGAGCCAGAGGCATCCTCAAGCATCGGTCATTCGTGGTGAAATACATCTTTCCCGGGTCTCCCGCAGCCGGGTTGCTGGAACTCGATGACGAGGTGGTCGGCGCCAACGGCAAAAAATTCTCCGCCCACACCTTCGGCGGCACCAACATCAACATCGGAATGGAAGGACCCATCCAGGACCTCGGCCTCGCAATCGAGGACAGCGAGGGAGACGACGGTGTGCTGGAACTCATCGTCAATCGAAGCGGTGAGTCGCTGAAAATCGATATCCAACTCGAAAAACTCGGCCGCTTTGCCGACTCGTTTCCCGTCGATTGCCCCAAAACCAACATCCTCAAACAACGCGCCTGGCAATACCTCATCGACCACCCGGGCGGACTCGATTCCCAAGGCCGCTGCGTCGCAACCCTCGCGCTGCTCGCCGCCGACGACCCGAAAGTCGCCCGCGAAGGCCGGAAAATGGCCCTCGACTGGAACCAACCGTACGACGCACGAACCTGGTCGTGGCATCTCGGCTTCCAGGGCGTCGCGCTCTCCGAATACCACCTGCTCACCGGCGACCGCAAGGTGCTGAAAACCCTGGAGTCGACGATGGGGCTGCTCGAATCCGCCCAGTGGAAAACCCCCATCCACCACTACAAGGCGGAGAAAATGAAAAAACCCGTGACCCAGGAACTGCTCGACGAACATCAGGCGCGCTACGAAGGCGGCTTCGGCCACGCGCCATATTCCGAGATCGTCAGGCGCGGCGGTGGCGGCTACGGGCCGATGCAGTGGCCGACCTGCCTCGCACTGATGACCTGGCAGTTGGCCGACGAGTGCGGCGTGGAGTTCAACCCGGAAACCCCCGAGCGCAGCTACCGGTTCCTCGACTACGGCACCACCAATGCCGGCAAGGTCGCCTATGGCGGCGAGTTCACCCTGAACAACGGACCCGTCGATTCGGCGGAATGGAAGAAAAGCACCCGCAATGGATTCTCCCACAAATCCGGGCTGGCCTACCTCGTCCACATGCTGTCAGACGAGCGCAAGGGTGCCGACCGCACCATGAAACTCCACCTCTCCAACATTGATGCCGGCTACAAGGACCTGCCGGACGGCCATGCCTGCGGCTTGATGGGATTCACCTGGGGATTGGCCGGTGTCTATGCCTCCAACGACGATAGACTTCAAAAGAAAATCACCGACTACTACAAGGCCTGGTTCAACATGGCGCGCTGCCACGGCAGCGACTCCTACGTCGTGCTCCCGAACCGCGACTACGCCGACGGCTCATACTACCGGAAAAACATCCGCAACCACACCACGGCGGCAATGGCCTTCATCTACAGTTTCTCGGATCCCAAACTCCGGGTCCACGGCGTCCGCGGTGCCGACCGGGCGTCCGCCTCGCCCGCCGCCAGACCCAACCGCACGTTCACCAATGCCAGCGGAACCGGCTCCTTCGTCGGCAGCGTGGTCGCCTTTGACCACCGGCTCGGCGTGGTCCGCATCCGCCAAACCAACGGCCGCACGGTCGACCTCGACTTCGACGTCCTCAGCGAGGCCGACCAAAAATACCTCCGCGAGCTCAAGACGGCGGATGAGTAGCCGGCACCCAGCCACCCGCTCGTGAATCGATACCGCCGGCCGGCCATCCCCGCCGGCCGGCTCACACCGGTCAGAACCCGAAGGCCGCCACGCTCACCGAAACCGGCGGCAGGGTGATCTCGAAGACCCCGTCCTCCACCGCCACCGGCCCGGTCCTAACCAGCGTGGTCTCCAGGCTCGATGGCGATCCCCCGCCCCGGTAAACCCAGACTCCGCCGGGACGACTACCGTCGTAGTTTTTCAGCCTCACCGTCCGGACCATCGGCTTCGTGCTCTTGTTCAGCAGATAGATGGAAAGCGTCCCGGCGGACGGACTGTGGGTGGCAAACACCCGCAGCTTCCCCCGCGCCGGATCCAGCACCACCATCCTTCCCCGCGCGAACCGGTTGAACACCCCCAGCGCCCGGCCCTGCGGCAGCACGTTCAGGTAGCGGTCCAGCGCGTTCGCATAGTCGTTCTTCATCCCGCCCTCACCGCCCCACGGCGAATGCGTGACCCAGAAATGCAGGTAGTCCACCGACGGATACCCGCTCAACACGGTCGCCGCCAGATCAAAGGTGACCAGCGACTTCCCGATGTCATTATGGAAATTGTCCCAGCGCCGCTGCGGACTGTAGGAACTGAACTCCGTCACCAGAATCCGCAGCTTCGAGCGATACGGCTCCGGCTGCGCGTCGATCGCATCCTGCGCCGCCCTGACGCTCCGGAGCTGGATCGCCCGCCCGTCGTTTGCATAGGCCGCATAGGACGGGTAGCCCGAAACATACACGTGCGGAACGATGAAATCCGCGCGCTCCCGGGTCGCGTCCAGAACCTCCTTGAAATAACCGAACCCCAGACCAAGCCCCGTCATGACCGATGGATCGGCCTGCTTCATCGCGGTCGTGAAATCATTGAAAAGCGCCACGTAGTCGCCGACCGACATCTCCCCCTTCTTGATCGGAATGCTCACCTCGTTGCCAATCTCCCAATACTTGACCTGATAGTTCTTCCGCTTGGCATACTTCACCAGCTCGACCGCGCTGGTCTTGATCTGCCGGTAGTCATACCTCGCACCCGGATGGATGTGACCGAGCGCATTGACCATCACCACCGGCTCGGCGTTCAGCTCGCGGCACAGCGCGATGAACTCGTCAAAATCCATCGCCGACGCCTTGATCGTCCCGTCCGGATTGGTGCAATACCCCCAGTCCGCCGGCGCCTTGCCCGATGCAACGCACGGCTTCAAGCCTTCGTCCACGCTCTCATACCCGCCCGGCGTGTGCCACAGGTAGTTGTCCGCCAGCGTGCCCATCGGCCACCTCAAGGTGCCCGCCTTCATCTCGCCCAACGCCTCGGCATGACTCCGCACCCGCTCGGGATAGCGCGCGTCCTCGTCGGTCGGAAAACTCAGGCATAGCCCGACCGGCCCATCGTGCAACCGCGCAGCCAGCCGGCCCGCATCAATGACGATCTCCCCATCCGCCGGCTGATGGACCAGCACCAGCATCAGGAACACCACCCACACCTTCATCCATTGGGCGGCACGGAAACAAACGGGAGACAGCGGTTCTTGATTCATGCGTGGAAATGCCCGGCGGGCAGAAACCATGGCTACGCCCCCGCCAGCCCGACTCTTTCCGGGAACTCGTGCCGACCCCTGCTCCCTACTTTCCGTCATACACCCGGTTCTCCTGCTCGGCCACCCGGATGAAGGTCGTGCGCTTGGTCAGCTCCTTGAGCATCGATGCCCCCACATACGTGCACGTGCTCCGCACGCCGCCCATGATGTCATTGACGGTTCCCTCGACCGCCCCCCGATACGGCACCTCCACCGCCTTGCCCTCGCTCGCCCGGTAGTCCGCCACCCCGCCCGCATGCTTCTCCATCGCGGTCGCCGAACTCATCCCGTAAAACTGCTTGTACTTCCCGCCGTCCTTCTCGATCAGGTCGCCGCCCGACTCGTCATGCCCCGCCAGCATCCCGCCGAGCATCACGAAATCCGCACCCGCGCCAAATGCCTTCGCCACATCCCCCGGAATCGTGCAGCCGCCGTCCGAGATCACCTGCCCGCCGATCCCGTGCGCCGCATCGGCGCACTCGATGATCGCCGAGAGCTGCGGATAGCCGACCCCCGTCTTCACCCGGGTCGTGCACACCGAGCCGGGACCGATCCCGACCTTCACCACATCCGCTCCTGATAGCAGCAATTCCTCGACCATCTCACCCGTCACCACGTTGCCCGCCAGGATCACCTTGTCGGGGAACCGCTCGCGCGCCCGCTTCACGAAATCCACGAAGTGCTCGGCATAGCCGTTGGCCACATCAATGCAGATGAAACGCAACTGCGGGTTCTCCCCGCCGATCGCCACCAGCTTCTTCAAATCCTCGTCGCTCGTCCCCGTGCTCACCGCCACGTAATCGGCAATCCCCTCCGGCGCTCCGGCGAAAAACCCGCGCCACTCGTCCACCGTGTAGTGCTTGTGCACCGCCGTGAACAGCGTGCGTTTCGCCAGCGCGCGCGCCATCTCGAAGGTCCCCACCGTATCCATGTTCGCCGCCATGATCGGCACCCCCGTCCACTCGGTCCCGGTGTGCATGAAACGAAACGTCCGCCCCAAATCCACCAGCGCACGGCTCTTCAGCGTCGACCGCTTCGGCCGGAACATCACATCCTTGAAACCCAACTTCACATCCCATTCGATTCTCATGTCATCTCTCCTTCTTTTCGATCGCTCTCACGCTAACCAAAAATCCCCGCCAAGTCCATCCCCGGGAACACACACCAATTCACCGGACCGAACGGACGAACGCCACCCCACACACCGGCCGCCACACACGCTCAGCCGGCACTCGGCCTGATCCGGTAGAGGATCGTGTAAAACACCGGCAGCCCCACCATCGTCAGCACCGTCGCGAACATCAGGCCGAACACGATCGTCACCGCCATCGATGCGAAAAAGTCATCGAAAAACAACGGCACCATCCCGAACGCCGTCGTCGATGCCGCCATCGCCACCGGAAGCAGCCGGCTCGCCGCCGAGTCCACCACCGCGTCATAGGCATCCTTGCCCGCGCCGAGTTGCGCGTTCAACTCGTCCACCAGCACGATCGCGTTCTTCAGCAGCATCCCGGAAAGACTGATGAACCCCAGCAGCGCCATGAACGAAAACGGCTGGTCCGTCAGCAGCAGACCCGCCGACACGCCGATGATCGAAAGCGGCACGCACAGCCAGATCACCAGCGGCTGGCGCAGCGAATTGAACAGCATCACCGTCGTCAGCAGCATCAGCAGCGCGAACACCGGAATGCCCGCCGCCAGCGCCGAGTTCGCCTGCTGTTGGTCGCGCGTCTCGCCAAACCACTCGAGCGAATAGCCGGCCGGCAGCGGAATCGCCTCGATCTTCGGCCGCAGCTTCTCCAGCAACGCCGAGGCCGTCCCCTCCACCGGATCACAAAACACCGTGATCATCGGCTTGCGGTCGAAACGCATCCGGATCTCATCCTCAAACTCCGTCTCCATCCCGGATACCACCTGGTTGAACGGCACCCGCTGCTTCGCCACCGGACTCCAAACCTGGATGTTCTCCACCTGGTCCACCGCCGCACGGTCCGGCGCGGACGCCCGCATGATCACCGGCAGCAGCAGGTCGCCCTCCCGAAACACGCCCACCGTCCTGCCCTGAAACTCCTGCCGGATCGCCAATGACAGCTCGCCCTTGCCGATTCCTAACAAATTCGCCCGGTCGTCCGCCAGCTGCGGCCGCAGCACCTTCACCTTCTGCCGCCAGTCGGTGCGGATCGCCTTCGCATTCGGCTCGTCCCGCATCACCTCCATCGCCTGCTCCGCCAGCTCACGCAGCACCTCCGGGTCCGGCCCGAAAAACCGCGGCTGGATCTTGCCCTTTCCTCCGGGACCCAGCTCGAACTTCACCCCATACCCGAGCGCGTCCTGATGCTCCTCCCCGAGATACGCGTCGGTCCTGCCGATGAGCTCGGGAATCCGCTTCGAATCCTCCACATCCACGATCAGCTGCGCATACGCGGAGTTCGTCTTCTCCGGCCGATAGGTCAGCAGGAAACGCAGCGCGCCCCGGCCGACCACCGACGTCACGTGGGTGATCCCGTCCTGTTCTAACAACCAGTTCTCCAATCGCTCCACCCCGGCCGTCGTTTCATCAATGTGCGTGCCCTGCGGCATCCAGTAGTCGACCATGAACTGCGCCCTGGTCGACGGCGGGAAAAACGACTGCTTCACATATCCGAACGCCCAGATCGCCGCCGCGAACATCCCCGCAACCAACAACACCGTCAGCCAGCGGAACCGGATGCACCCGCGCAGGAAGTTCTTGTAGATCCGGTAAAACCGGTTGTCGAAGGGCGCCGGCCCCGGCCCTTTCCGTCCCTTCCGTTCCGTGGGCTCCTTCGGTTTCCTCAGCATCATCACCCCTAACAACGGAGTCACCGTCACCGCCGTCACCCAGCTCAGCAACAGCGAAACGCAGATCACGGAAAACAACGACCGGCAGAACTCGCCCGCGTTGTTGTCCGAAGTCCCGATCGCCGCAAAGGCGAAAACCGCGATCGCCGTGGCACCCAGCAATGGCAGGGCCGACTGCCGGACGATCGCAACCGCCGACTCGGTGGCGCTCTTGCCACGCTTCAACCCCACCAGAATGCCATCGACCACGACGATCGCGTTATCCACCAGCATTCCCAACGCAATGATCAGCGCGCCGAGCGAAACCCGCTCCAGCGCCACTCCCATCGGGTTGAGAAACACAAAACTGCCCATGATCGTGAGCAACAACACCAGCCCGATCAGAACCCCCGCTCGCAGCCCCATGAAGACCAGCAGCATCACGATCACGATCACCAGCGCCTGCACCAGACTGCTCACGAACCCGTCGATCGCCTTCGTCACCGCCGCCGACTGATGCGAAATCACCGAAAGCTCCATCCCCAGCGGAATTTCGCCCTCCAGCTCCGCCAGCCGCTTGTCCAGCGCCTCGCCCATCCGCACCACGTTGCCACCCTCCACCGTGGAAATCCCGAGCGCGATCCCGTTCTTCCCGTCATACCGGACCACCTCGCCCTGCGGCTCCACATATCCGCGCCGCACCTTCGCGATGTCCCGCAAATGAAACTGCCTCTCGCCGTGCGAAAACACCAACTCCGCCACGTCCTCCACCGAGTTGATCTCACCCGTCGGATCGATCGCGATGAACTCGCTCCCCACCTTCACCCGCCCCGTGTCCCGCACCAGGTTCCGCTCCCGCAGCTGGCCGAGAATCGCATCCTGCGAAGTCCCCAGCTGCGCCAGCTTTTCCCGGACCGGCTCCACAAAGATCGCCTCCGTGCGCTGCCCGTGCATCACGATCTTCGCCACATCATCCACCAACAGCAGCTCGCGCTTCAGATAGTCCGCCACCCGCCGCAACTCCGCATAACTGTACTCGTCGCCGTGCAATATCAGATAGACCCCGTAAACGTCGCCATAGTCGTCATACACGATCGAGGTGTCCGCACCCGGCGGCAGGTTGGACTGCGCGTCTGCCACCTTGCGCCGCAGCTCGTCCCACACCTGCGGCAGCTTGCCGCCATCATACTTGTCCTTGATGCTCACCGTGATGATCGACAGCCCGCGCTGCGACTTCGACTCCAGCTCGTCGAGCTGGCCGAGCTGCTGGATGGCGGTCTCCAGCTCGTCGGTCACCTCCTCCTCCACCTCCTCGGCGGAGGCCCCCGGATAAGTGGTGTAAACCAGCACGTCCTTGATCGTGAATTCCGGATCCTCCAGACGGCTCATGCCGATATACGAAACCACCCCGCATGCCAGCAGAATGATCGTCAGCACCAGACTCGTCGTCCGGTGGCGCAGGCAGAATTCCGCTGGATTCATCGGATCCCTTTCACTTGGCTTGGCTTTCCATCTCCTCCCAGATGCGCACCCGCTGCCCCTCGTGCAGGCGGTGCACCCCGGACGCCGCAATCAAATCACCGCTCGCCAGACCCTTGGTGAGAACCACCGAGCCATCCAGCATCGCACCCATCTCCACCTCCACCGCCGAAACCGTCATCGTTTCACGGTCGATCCTCCACACCAGCGACCTGCCGCCGCTGTCCGCAAACACCACCGACGGCGGCACAGGAAACCCCTGCGACCTGGTCCGCTCGTTGGCCGGGATCGTCGCCCGCACCTTCGCCGTCATCCCGGGCCGGATGATCAAATCCGGCGGCGGCCTGAACGAAAGCGTCGCCTCATACGTCCGGGTGACCGGATCCGCCGTGTCCGATGCCTCCGAGAGATGGGCGGGAAACGCCTGCTCCGGCATCGCACTCGGGATCACCAGCGGCTTCGCGTTTTCCACCCGCTCATACTCGGTCTCCCCCGGCATCGGCACGGCGAGAAGACTCTCCGGCACGTGAACCTCAATCTCCATCGATGACATGTCGACGATGAGCATCACGTTCTCCTTCTTGTTCACGTGCGCAAACTCATCCACCACCACCTTCGCCACCGTGCCGTCGAAATCCGCCACCAACTCGGTGTCCGCCAGCGCCTTCTCCGCCCGCTGAAAGTCGGACTCCGCGGTGACGAGATCCCGCTGCGCAAGCTCATACTGCGCCTTGGACACAGCGTTGCGAGCATACAGCCTGCGCAGGCGGGCCTCCGTCACCTTCGCGGTTTGATATCTCGCAAATGCCGAGTCACGGTCCGCTTGAAAATCCCGCGGATCCAGCTTCGCCAGCACATCCCCCTTCTTGAAGGCCTGCCCCTCCTTCAGCGGGTTCTCAATGATCCGCCCGGATACCTCAAACGCCTTCCACGTCTGCCTCACCGCCTGAATCTGACCCGGCAGCTCCACCACCCGCCGCGATCCGCCATTGTGAACCTCCCACACCTTCACCGCTCGCGGCTGCTCCACCACCTCCTCCTCAACCGGCTTGCGGCACGCCGCCAGTGAAATCACCAGCCCCCCCAACATCAGTCGAAGGGACACTCCTCGCAATGACAGGGGAATCGCAATCATGGCCGTTTCAATTTCATCCTGACAAACAACGTCCGAATGTCAGCAAAGCTGACGGAACTCTTGACATTCTGACGGTTTTTGTCAAACCAAAACTCATGTCATCCCCCTCCCATAGCAACGAAGACCGCATTCTGGACCCCGCCATGGAGCTCTTCATCCGCCACGGCTTCCGCCGCACCACCATGGGAGACATCGCCAAAAAAGCCGACATGTCGCGCCCCGCTCTCTACCTCGTCTACCGCAACAAGGAGGAAATCTTCCGCGCCGTCGTCCTCCGCTACAGCATGGAACTCGAACAACTCGGCTGCCGCCGCATCGCCGCCAAACACACGCTCGCCGGAAAACTCGATGCCGTCATGCAAACCTGGGTCGTCGATCCCTACAAAATGATCAGCCACTCGCCGGAAGCCGGCGAACTCCACGAAATCGCCTTCTCCTTCGGCGCCGACCTCCGCAAGGAAATGCACGCCCGCTTCGAAAACCAGCTGCTCGGCCTGATGAATGACTCGCCGGAAGTCGATCCCAAGTCCCTCAAGGCCGCCGGCACCAGCCCCGCCGCCATCGCCTCGCTCATCGCCCGGGCCACACCACCGCTCAAACGCACCGTCGCCAGCCTGGCCGAACTCGAACGCCACCTCGCCACCATGAAACAACTCGCCCACACCGCCCTGACCATGGCGGCCGCGGCTCCCCGTTAGGAAAACGGGAAGCCGGACAAGCCCTCACAGTTTCTCCACATCCACATAGTAGGCGCCGACCTTCTTGCCCTCGTCGCCCGTCAGGAACCACGCGCCCAGATACGCGTCGCCCTGCTCCAGCTCGAGCTCGAAGTCCACCGACTTCGCATCCCCCTCGACCGGCTTCTCAAGCTTCTTGCCCGCGATCTCGAGCCCCGCCTGCTTCGCGCCGATCGATACCCCCGGCACGTTGCGATACGCGTCCAATCCCTGCACTTCCGCGCCCTCCGGCAGCTCGGCATTGATCGGCGCGTCCTTGGTCGCCGGCCAGCGCCGCAGGCTCACCTTGTATTTGCCCGCCGTCTCCACGTGGATCGCCCACACCCCGGACACCTCCAGCCCCTGCCGGATCGCCGTCTGGTTCCACGGCGGATAGATCCCGTTCTCCGTCAGCCAGTCGTGCGCCGTCAGCTCCAGCGGATTCTCCGCATCGTTGCCGACGATGATCCGCGCGTCCGTCTCGAACACCGGGGAAATGTCCGCCCACCACGCATCGTAGGCCGCGCGCAATTCACTCACCACTTCCGGATGCTTCTTCGCCAGATCCGTTTTCTGGCCCGGATCCGCCTTGATGTCGTAAAGCCCCTTGCCGTTGATCAGCCGCCAGCGGTCCGTCATCGTCGCGCAGTTCTTCCATTTCACCGGATCCCGCACCCGCTGTGAATCGGTCACCAGCACCCGCTCCGGCCACTCCGCCTGCGGATTCTCCAGCAGCGGCACCAGCGACTTCCCATCCACCTTGTAGTCGTCCTCCAGCGGCTGCAGTCCGCACAGCTCGATCAGGGTCGGCAGCACGTCGATGTGCGCGGTCAGGCGATCCACGTCCACCCCGCCCTCCAGTTTCCCCTCCGGCCAGTGCACGAAAAACGGCACCCGGTGGCCGCCGTCAAACTCGGCCCCCTTGTTGCCCCGCATCCCCGCATTGAACAAACGCCCGCCGCTCGCCGTGCCGTTGTCGGTCATGAAAATGAAGATCGTGTTGTCCGCCACGCCCTTCTCCTCCAGATGCGCGCGCAGCTTGCCGACGTTCTCGTCAATGTTGGCGATCATGCCAAAGAAGATCGCCAGCGCTTCCGGCTTCTTGTAGCCGATCTTCTTCAGCTCCTCCAAATACGGCTTCCAATACTTGTCCGGACAGACAAACGGCCCGTGCGGCGCATTCGTCGCCACATACGCGAAAAACGGCTTCTTCGCCGCAATGCTCTCGTCGATGAAACGCGTCGCCTCACCGAAAAACACATCCGTGCAATACCCCTCATACGGCTTCAGCACGCCATTGTGCCAGTAATGGTCGTCGAAATACGCGTTGTCCCACGCATCCGGCGTCTGGCCCACGCCCCCGCCGCCGTGCCGCACCACCTCGGTGAACCCGCGGTCCTCCGGACGAAACGGATAGTTGTCTCCCAAGTGCCACTTGCCGAACATTCCGCTGGTGTAGCCGTTCTCCGCAAACACACCGCCCAGCGTCTTCTCACCCTCAAACAAAAACGACCGGCCCATGATCGTGTGCCACGGACCCGCCCGGTTGGTGAAATGCCCGCTCATCAGCGCCCCGCGCGTCGGCGCACAGGTCGGACTCACGTGAAAGTCCGTCAGTCGCACGCTCTCGCCATGCAGCTTGTCGATCTCCGGCGTCTTCACCACCGGATTCCCGTGGCAGGAAAGATCGCCATACCCCTGGTCATCGGTGATCACCAGAACAACGTTCGGCTTCTGCTTCGCCGCAAATAGCGACAAAACCATGAAGCATGACAACAACAGGATGGATTTCAGGGTTTTCATGATCAGTAACTGGAATACCCATTAACACCCTGCCCCCACACCCGGCAATCACAACCACTCGCACCTCCACCCGACCTCAACCCGCCAACACCACTGCATGCCCGCCAAAATCCGGACAATCCGGACAATCCGCCACGCGCCCACCCCACCCGGCGGCGAAGGCTTCAGTCTTTCCCGGCACCCGCTGGTTTGCGGGCGGCAGTCGCAGACATGCCGGGCCCGCCAGGCGCTCCGCTGAATCCACTGATTCAGGTTCAGCCCGCGGATTTTCAGCCCGCGGCATGCGCTCGCCGGACTCCTTGCAATGGATACCAGAGCAAGCGCACGGCCTGGCTCGGAACCCTCAACCGACAAGCACTCCGCCCAGAGTGTTCCGACTCCCCCTGAATCGACGGACATCCCCCACCCCCACCTCGTAGTCCACGCGGATTACATACCCCCCAACACACCATGAAACACGCACTCCCCCATGCATGTACCAGCGCCTGCATCTTTCTGATCGCTTCTGCTGCCACTCCGGTGTTTGGCAACGACACCGAATCCAGCATCTGGGCCGAACTCCTCCTGGGCCGCTCGTCGGTTGGCTGGATCAGCCTCTTTAGCGGTGCCTCCGGCGACGTCGATCCAACCGTCCCCACGATCGAAACCGTCATCAATGCCGACGAGACCATCGAGTTCGCCGGACGTGCCTACCTCAACGGTGAATGGCTCCCGACAGCAACCACCACGGCATCGTCCCCGCACATCGTCGCCCTGCGCGACGGCGATCCCGTGCCCGACATCAAGGCATTCCAGACCAACCAGATCGCCGGCTACCTCGAACCCTACCTCGACTCGGGAGACACCGCGAACATCGGCCCCAGAGACCTGCTCTACCTCGTCGAACTCACCACCACCGACCCCGATTCGGGAGACTACAATCTCCAGGACCTCGTCTTCCTCGTCACTTTCGAACAAGTTCCCGTCGATGCGGAATCCGACGATTACGAATTCGACTTCGATGACGAATTCGACTACGATGATGACGACGACGATTGATTCGTAACACCCAACCCCAACTGTTGTCCCATGCGCCCGCTCACCCGAAACACCCGAGACGCGGGCACCACTGCTCTCCTCCTGCTGCTGCTCACGCACTCTGCCATCGAAAGCGCGGAAATCCGCGACCGGATCACGCCCGCTCAGATGCGCCAGCGCCAGGCGACCACCACCTGGAAGCGCACCACCACCAGCGCCGATCGCGACCCCCGGATCAAGCCACCCGTCAACCAGAGCATCATCAAGGAATCCGTCATCATCTCCGACGGCCACTTCTGGTCCCTCGTCCCCAAAAAGGCCATCCTTCACATCTCCGAGCGACAGCGCCGGCGCCTGGTCGACAAACCAGTCGGCAAATTGCTCCCGTGGAAACAGTTCCTCGGCCGCAACCGCTCGTGGCTCCGGACCCTCGAAGTCGACATCCCCACCGCCGCCGGAAACACCCCGATCTCCAACGACTCCGAGTCCTCGTGGGCCAAACGTGACTGCATCGTGGTCGCCGTGCACCGCGGAGGCCCGATCTCCGTGAAACGCTCCGAAACGGAGAAACCACCCGCAACGCCATGAGAGTCTCACCCGTCGTCATGAAATCCCCGCTCATCGCCGGAACCATCGCGCTTCTCGGCTCCTCGTTGATCGCACGGGCAGACTACAGCAGCTTCATCCGCCAATACCAGCAGTCCAGCGGGATCGACTGGCACATGCCGGTGGAACTGCAGGGCGAAGATCTCTCCCCACTGACCATCGAGGAGGGTGGAGCCCTGTTCCAACTCTGGGCGATCAACCTCGATACCTGGCAGGACTACCTCATCGACCAGAAACTCGTCGGCGCCTACCTGCCGAAAGGCGAAATCACGATCATCACTCAGGACCCCTACCAGATCGTGCCACGAACCCGGGCCGACCAACCCTTCGAGGTCCACTTCGAGGTTTCCGGCCTGCTGTCCGGCACCAACCTGCCCGATGCCGCCACCAAGGTGCTCATCGAGCAATACGCAACCCCCTACCCGCAGGAAAGCCTCACCGTGACATCGGAGGAAGCCCTCACCCTGACCCGCGACCAGGCCCTCACCGGTGACCCGATCCGATCCGACTACATCGATGAAAACGGCGTCACACCGCAGACCTTCGCGACAACCTCGCTGACCGGCACCGACCTCACCAAAGTCAGCGGCGAAGAATGGTTCCTGATGCATGTCCTGCCCGACCTCGACGCCCTCCAAACCGAAATCGCCTCCGCCAAAATTCAAATCTGGCCGGTCGCATCCGGTCGCATCGACGGACTCAGCAATGGTGAAACCGTCCGCATGCAGGCCCCCACACTCACCGTCTATCTCGACGACCTCTACCCCAGCAGCTCCTCCTACCTGCAGATCTACCCCGGCCTCCCTGCACTCGGCACCGTCGGCACGAAAATTTCCGGCTCAATCCTCATCCTCGACCAGGACAAATCCGTCGACCGCGTGCTCACCGTCCGCAGCTGGCAGACGACGATGCAGCAGGAAGGAACCTACACGATGGAACTGCTCACCGAGACCCCCTTCGGAATCGACCGGCTCGACTACGTGACCTTCACCCTCGACCGCACCCTCAAGGTCCGCTCGATGATGACCACCTCCGAATAACGGACCTCCCCCACCGCACAAAATGCCAGGCATGCAACTAAATGCCAGGCACATGCAGATCGGTGTAGAAAACTTTCCCGTCTAACATGCCCACAACTAAATGCCAGGCACAACTAAATGCCAGGCATACAGTTGCATTGACACCCGGTTCTGCTTCATCGTTGTTTTCCACAAGCGCATGAAAACCAATGAGAAAGATCCGCTATCCCCGCATGAAATGGACGGCCTGCCGCCGGGTGTGCACCCGGGCGGATTTCATCGTGTCGGGGCTCGTCAAACCGTCCCGGAGTGTTTTGCTGACGCGGAGGTGTCCGTCTATTGACCCACAACGGCCTCTTCAGGTTCCGCCATGATTCCAGGCGTTGCGCGACTCAACTAAATGCCAGGCATATAGTTACATTGACACCCGGTTCTGCTCCATCGCTGTTTTCCGCAAGTGCATGAAAACCAATGCGAAAGATCCGCTTTCCCCGCATGAAATGGCCGGCCTGTTGCCGGGTGCGAATCCGGGCGGATTTTCAGGAATCCGTGGCAATCGCCTTGAGCCACTCCGGGCTGTTCGGGCCGACGGTGCATTTGCCGTCGACACGCATGGCGAGGCGTTTTTTGCAGCGCCTGGCGACCTCGTCGAATTGGTCGGCAGGGATGGAGCGAACCGAATCCACCAGGTTCCGCCATGGCCCCAACCGTTGCACGGCCAAGGTGTAGTAGACCCACTTGCCGGACTTTTCCTGGCTGAGCAAGCCCGCCTTGAAAAGCATCTTCAAGTTGCGCGACACGTTATACTGGGTGTCTCCGGTCACATCCATCGCCTCTGCCACGGTGATGCATTGGTCGACGTGGATCAGCAGCCAGAACAAACGCAGGCGGTGCGGCTCCGCCAGGGCTTTGAGGGCATCGATGTATCGTTCAATCATCCGCTATTCCTTTTGCTTGATCAATCCGGCGATCATGATCGTCAGGCCGATGAAGAACACGATGCCCGAATGAGCCATATGAAAACGGAGGGTGGCCGCGGGTGCGCCGGAAAACAAGGCAAACCAAAAGATGGGACAGAAAACGCCGAGCAAGGCAATGTTGCGGCCGGCCCTGACCTGCTCGGACATTTTTCCGCCTTTTCTCAGCGAGGACAGCACCGAATAGAGGTGCCGGTAGGCGCAGTAGTCACAGAGCCGTGACAGGAGTGCTGCGGGGCTCCGGAGTGCGGGGGATTTTCTCGGTTTCATCGTTCGGTGAGTCGCGGGATGTGGGGCGCCCGGCACTCGCCGGACGCATGATTCTGCTAGACAAGCTGCTGGATCAAGACGCCGCCGATGACCGCGCCGATCAGCACGATTGCGGTGAACGCAACGACCGCTTTGGGTTTGAGCACCGATGAGACAAGGGCGATTTCCGGCAGACTGGCTCCGGTGCCGCCAATGATGAGTGCAATGGCGGGGCCCACCCCCATGCCTTTGGCAATGAGAACCTTCAGCAAGGGAACCGCCATCTCGATGCGCAGATACACCGGCACGCCGATGACCGCGGCGATGATGATCGAGAGCAGACTGTCGCCACCGACGTATTTTTCCACGAGTTCCTGAGACAGGTATGCCGCCGACACCCCGCTGATCAGCGCGCCCAGAAGCACATAGGGAATGATCTTCTTGAACAACACCCAGGAAAAACGAAACGCGTTCCGTGGCTTGCTTTCGGTGGCCTCGCCAGCGGGAATTCCCGGGCAGGCAGAGGCCGCCACTTCGCAAATTGACACGGGTTCGGGTTCGGGCGCGGGAGTGCATGGAGCCGCGGCGGCGCAACAGGAGGCCGCCGGCTTGCCGCCGTCGAGCTCATCGGCGCGTTTGATTTCGTTCCGCCATGGTGTCCTGGTGATGAGCCAGCCGCCCGCGACGGCCGCGGTGAAGGTCACCGCAAAGTAGCTTGCCGTGATCTTGAGGCCGAAGACCGCATAGACCATCGCGATGACGATGAAATTGCAGAGCGGCGCGGAAATCAGGAAGCTGAGGACGGTGCCAAGAGCCACGCCCATGCTGGCCATTCCCATCGTCACCGGAACCACCGAGGCACTACAGAATGGCGTGAGCATCCCGAGGAAGGCTCCGAGAACCGGGCCGTATTTCTCGTGTTTCGACAACTTCTCCTGCAGCCGCTCTTGTGAGATATACTCCCGCATGAATCCCGTGATGATGGAGACAACTGCGATCACGAGAACCAGGGCTCCGCCGACGTGGACAAATTCATTAATTGCGATGGTGAGTTTTTCAGAATTCATGGGTGATTGTCATGGATGTTGAATGCGCGGCAAAAGAAGCACGCTTGCGCATTCTTGCAAGCGTAAAACTTTTCGTTTGCGACGGAAGCAATGAATTGGCTTTCCCCCGGCCCTTTCCCCCGGCCCTTTCCCCCGACCCTTTCCCCCTGCCTTTGGTGGCGACTGTCGACGTGGGTGTCGGCGCGGAATTCGGCCACACCTCGCCAAGTGCATGTGGCGCGCCGGGACCCACGCCACGGTATCCTCGGTGCTGCGGCAACGGGGCCCTAACAACCATGGCGGAGGGCCTTGCCGGAGGCCGTTTCAAGGGAGCCTAACGGCGCGGAAAAGAAAGCTGACGACAAGTTTGATTCCAAGGGTGTTCTGGGTAGGTTAGCCCGCATGTTGCGGAAAATGATGCTTTTAGGGGTGACGATCGGTGGGACGGCGGGAACGGCGCTTTCCGCCGGGGATTCCCACGTCGCACCGGTGGAAGTCGCGGTTGCCAGACTGGAAAAATCGGTGGAAATCGTCGAGTTGACCGGATCGGTGACTGCCGACCAGCAGGCGTCATTGTCCGCCCGGACCGTTGGGCTGGTGGAGAAGGTGGCGGTCGATGCGGGAAGCGAGGTGAAACGCGGGGACCATTTGCTGGTGCTGGATCGCTCGCTGGCCCGGTTGGCGGTCAAGAAAGCCGAGACCAATGTGTTGACGGCGGAAACCCGGCTGGCCGAAGCACAGCGACTGGTGGACGAGGTGAAGACCTTGGTCAAACGGGGCGGATTTCCGGCCTCGGACGCCAAGGCGCGGCAGAGTGTGATCGAGGTTCGAGAGGCGGAGTTGGCCGGGCTTGAGATCGCCGCCGCCGAACAGGCCGAGATTCTCGACCGACACGTTCTGGTGGCGCCATTCGACGGCGTGATTGTCCGCAAGTTGACCGAGGTGGGCGAGTGGGTCGAGACCGGCGACCCGGTGCTGGAGCTGGTCGGGACAAAGAAGGTTTGGTTTGATGTGCGGGCCCCGCAGGAGTTGGCGCCGGTGCTGACCGACGATACCGAGGTGGTGGTCACGCTCGACCTGCGCGGTGCCGAGCCGCTGCAGGCCCGGGTTGTCGCACGGGTGCCATTCAAGGATTCGGTTTCACGGACGTTTCTGGTGCGCCTGCAGGTGGAGAACCCGGATGCCGAAATGCTGCCGGGGACGTCCGGCATGGCCCGGTTCCTGATCGCGGGGGACGCGCCGGTGGTCACGGTCCCCAGGGATGCCTTGGTGCGTCAGCCGGACGGCTCGACCGCCGTGTGGGTCGTGAGCGGTGAGGGGGCCGGAACGGTCGCCAAGCAGCGCCGGGTGGAGACCGGCCACAAACTGCAGGCAAGCGTGGTGATCGAGACCGGTCTGAGCGAAGGCGAGACGGTCGTGATCAAGGGCAACGAAGCCCTGCGCAACGGCCAGGCCGTCAAACTGCCAACCCCCGGAAAATCCTGACATGGAGGCATTTCTTCGTCGCGGAACACTGCTGACCGTTGCCCTGTTGATCATCATGATCTTCGGGGTGCTCGCCGCACTGCGCATCCCGGTCCAGATGATCCCGGACCTCGAGGTCCGCACGATCACCGTCCGGACCGAATGGCCCGGGGCAACGCCCCAGGATGTCGAGAAGGAGATTCTCATCGAGCAGGAGGATGTGCTGCGCAAGCTGCCCAACCTGCGCCGCATGATTGCAAATGCGAGCACCGGCAGCGCGGTGATCGAGCTGGAATTCCCATTCGGTGTCGAAATCAACGATGCGCTGATCCGCGTCAACAACGCGCTCAGCCAGGTTCCGGACTATCCGGAAAATGTCGATGAGCCGGTGCTTTTCACCGAGTCGTTTTCGGCCAATGCGTTCATCTACTATTCGATCACGCCGCAGCCCGGCAACCCGCGCGGGCTGGACATGAACATGATGCGCGACTTTGTCGACGACCGCATTCTCACGCCGCTCGAGCGCATTCCGGGAGTCTCCCAGGTGGACCTCCGCGGCGGCGCGGAACGGCAAATCCAGATCCGGGTGGACCCGGCGCGCCTGGCCCAGCGCGGCATCACCATCCCCGAGGTGCGCGATGCCATCCGGGCCCGCAACCAGGACGTCTCCGCGGGGGACCTCGACAGCGGCAAGCGGCGCTACCTGCTGCGCACCGTCGGACGCTTTGCCGACGTGGCCGAGTTCGAGGAATTGATCGTCCGCAGGGATGGCGACGCGATTGTCCGGTTGAAGGAAGTCGCCGAAGTGGAACTCGGACATTTCGAGATCCGGACGAAATCCTACACGGCGGGGGAACCCTCGCTCTTCCTCGCGATTCGCCGCGAGACCGGCTCGAACGTCATCGAAATCCGCGACCGGGTTTTCCCGCTCATCGAACAGTTGAGGAAGGACGTCATCGAGCCGAACGGAATGCAGATGCTGATGGTTACGGACGATGTGGAATACGTCGACGAGTCGATTGGCAACGTGTGGAAAAACCTCGCGATCGGTGCCTTGCTCGCCTCGCTGGTGATGTTCCTCTTCCTGCGGAATCTGCCGACCACCGTGATCGGGATGTGCGGCATTCCCGTGTGCACCATCGCGGCCTTCATCGGGTTGTTGATGGCCGAACGCACGATCAACGTGATCTCGCTGGCCGGCATTGCCTTTGCGATCGGCATGACTCTGGACAACACCATCGTGGTGCTCGAAAACATCGAGCGCAAACTCCGGGACGGAATGCGCGGGATCGCCGCTGCCGCAGCCGGCGTTGTCGAGGTCTGGCCGGCGGTGCTGGCCTCGACCATGACGACCATTCTGGTGTTCGCGCCCGTGCTGTTCGTGCAGCAGGAAGCCGGACAACTCTACTCGGACATCGCGCTGGCGATCGGCGCCGCCATCCTGATGTCGATGTTGTTCGCCATCGCGATCGTCCCCGCTGCGTGTGCGCGGATCTATCAGGGAGGATCGCACCGCAAGCACCAGGCATGGTCTCCGTTTCAGTCCCAAATCCTGGGGTCCATTTCATGGCTGATCGCCGGCCCCTGGAGGCGCCTGACCTGTCTGGTGGCAACCATTGGAATCACGGTGGCGGCCCTGGTTTTCCTGACACCCTCGGCCGAATATCTGCCGGAGGGCGAAGAGCCGAAAACGTTCTCGCTGATGATTGCACCGCCGGGATACAGCCTGGAGGAAATGGATGCGATTGCCGGCGAACTCCACGACTTCCTGCTGCCGGCCTACCATGCCGACCCGGAGGATTTCGCCACCGGCAAGGCCGAAGTGCCGTCCTTGCGAACCCTCAACCTATGGGTCTCACCGCAACTCGTCCGAATCATCTCGATGCCCACCAAAACCAGCGACATCGACGCCCTGATGGAGGTGATGGATGAGAAATTCCTCACCTATCCGGGAATGCGCGCGTTCTCTTCCCGCGGGTCGATCATTTCCAGCAACGACGGCGGCACGCGCAGCATCAATCTCGACATCAGCGGGCCGGACCTGGCCACGATCTATCAGACTGCGGGCGAGGCCTTCCGCTATGCCCAGGACACCTTCGACGGAGCCCGGATCAACTCCGATCCCTCGTCGCTGGTATTGGGGCAGCCACTGATCGAAGTCCGCCCGCGCTGGGAACGGGTGGCGGAAATGGGCTTCGACGCAGGCGGGCTGGGATACACGATCTCGGCACTCACCGATGGAGCCTACGTGGATGACTATTTCCTCGCCGACGACAAAATCGACATCTTCCTCTACGGCCGGGAGGGGATCCAGGACCCGCTTGAAAGCTTGTCCGATCTCACCCTGCACACGCCGGCGGGCGGAGTGGTCCCCCTTTCCTCGGTCGCCGATATTGTCGAAACCGTCGACAGCGATGCCATCCGCCGGGTGAATGGCAAACGGACCGTGACCTTGAACGTGATCCCGCCGCGGTCGGTGCCGCTGGAGTCCGCCGTGCAGGAAGTGCAGGAAAACGTGGTGGAGGCCATGAAGCGCGACGGCAAGGTGCCTGCCGACGTCAGCATCGACATCTCGGGAGCGAGCGATCAACTCACCGAGACACGCAAGGCGCTGGCGGGCAATTTCCTCGTCTCCATCGTGCTGTGCTACCTCTTGCTGGTGGTGATCTACAAGCACTGGGGATTCCCGTGGATCATCATGGCGACCGTCCCGCTCGGAATCGCCGGCGGCATCGGCGGACTGTGGTTCCTCAACCTCGCCGGAGGATGGTTGCCATTGCTCGGCCTGCGAGCCATCAACCAACCGTTCGACATGATCACCATGCTCGGGTTCCTCATCCTGCTCGGCACCGTGGTGAACAATCCGATTTTGATCGTCGACAAGTCGCTGCACAATTTCCGGGTGAACCGCATGGACGCCCTGGCATCTGTCAACGACGCGGTCGAGTCGCGCCTGCGTCCGATCATGATGACCACGATCACCACCATCTGTGGACTCGCACCGCTGGTCTTCATCCCCGGCGCCGGAACCGAGCTCTATCGCGGAGTGGGAGCCATCGTGCTGTTCGGACTGATGTTTTCCACCCTGGTGACCCTCACCTTCCTGCCGGCACTGGTCACGAGCGTGCTGCGAATGCTCACCCGAAAGGCGGGCTCCTGATCCGCGGCCTCAGCCTTCGCCCGCGAAACCATGCAAATCCCGGCGGGCAAGCGCGGGAAACCACTTGTTCGTCATCTCCCACATGACCGCATCGCAGGCCGCCCGACCGGAACCGTCCGGCACCGCCCTGCGGCATGCGGTCAGTGTGGCACCCTTTGCCAGAATCGGGTTTAACGGCGCTTCGACCGGTTGAGTGATCGGGGATCACACCCATGCGAGGCCGGTTAATCCGGTCCTCCGCTCCAATACTGAATACTAAATGCCAGGCATACAGTGGTGTTGACAACACCCGTCACGAACTCGTATCGTTCCCACAACCCCATGAAAACCAATCACAAAGCTCCGCTATCCCCGCTTGAGAAAGCCGGCCTGCCGACGGGTGCGCACCCGGGCGGATTTCATCGGTCCGGGGCTCGCGGGACCGGCCGGAAACGCATCCTCGGCAGCACGGACGAAACCAACTGCTACCACGTCATGAGCCGCAGCGCCGGCGGCGAGATG
>JAUTCT010000023.1 GCA_030673875.1 Verrucomicrobiota bacterium JB025
GTCGGCGGGCACCCAGTCGCGAAGGTCGGGTGGAAGGAGAAGCGGGGTGTCGTGGTCAATGTTGACGAACCGGGCGGCCATGCGCGAAGCATGGCAGCACGAAACGGATTTGTCGCTGACTTAAGTCCGACACACTCCTAGACCTCACTCCGATCCCATGGCATCCTGACCCTGATTCCCCTGCCTCCCCTCACTCATGGAAACCGTCGTTCAAGTCCCCGAATTCTCCTCGCCGCAAACCATCTCGGAAGTCCTCTCCGCGTTGAAAAAACAACACCTCACGCCAAAGCACGAACACAAGGCATGGGGCGACTGGATCCACCTCGCCGACTACCAGACCGTCATCTCCATCGAGGTCAACCACGGCCTCACCTCGTCCGCCACCATCGAACACCACGAAGACGAGGAAAACGACGGCGAACCCGCCGCGTCCATCATCAAGGCGTTCGCCAAACTCGGCTGGAACGGCGTCGACGAAGACGGCCAATACCCGCTCTGATCGGTGCCTGATAGCCGCTCCTGATAGCCGCTCCTGATAGACACTCCTGATAGACACTCCTGATAGACGCTCCTGATAGACGCCTCGGCACCCTCGGCACACGCGCCGCCCCTCCAAGAAATCCCGCGCGTCAATACGCCGCCCCGATCGCAAAGTGAAACGCCCCGGTCGGTTCGTCCTTGCCTCTCGTTAGATTGTATCCGTATTCGAACCGCACCGGCCCAATCGGCAGGTCCAGCCGGATCCCCAGCCCCGTCGCCAGCTCGATGTCGGATGCCCCCATGTCGCTGAACTTCTGATCCAGTGCGCCCGCGTCCATGAACCACACGGCCTTCGCCGGGCCGCCAATGCTCCTCATCAGCTCCGCGTTCAGGCTCCACCCCACCTCGCCGCCCGTGGCGTATTCGTCCACCCTCGGCCCCAGCTCCCTTTCGGGAAAACTCCGCACCGTTCTCGCTCCACCATTGAACACCCGCAGGTCGATCGGAAGATCATCACTGTCGCCGGATGGAATCAACGCCTCCCAATGGCCGCCGATCCCCATCGAAAGCTTGCGGTCGAACGCGTGATACCAACCACCCGAAATTCCGGCCCGGAAATACTGGCTGGATACGTCCGCCACCGCCGCGCCGAACTCCAGGGGAACCTGCAAATGCCACCCCTTGGTCGGCAACACCGCATTGTCCCGGTAGTCGAACGTCTGCACCAGCTTGATCCTCGGGTTCTGATAGGACGCCTCTCCGAGAATCGAATCCGGAAGCCCCGCACCCGAAATCTCCACATGGGAAATCCCCGCGGACAAATCCAGCATCGCATGCTTGTTGAACCGGTGCCGGATCGATCCGGTGAGACCGGCCTCCGCCGAGTCATACCCCTCCCGCCCGTATTGCAGCGCATACATCCTCACCGACCCGGAAGTGTCCGTCCCTAGCAGCCACGGATTCGTCAGGCGCACATCGAACAACAGCCCGCGCAGGCTGTATTCCAGCCCGCTGCTCAGCCCTAACAACTCGCCCATGAAGTTCCGGTCCACGAAACCGGCCCGCATGATCACCCCCTCGTAGGAACCCGCCCCCAAGCCGAGCGTCAACTCCTTCGCCCGGGATTCGGTGAAATGCAGCGTCGCGTCCACAAGGTGCTCGCCAACCTCGGTTTTCTCCAACTGCACCGCGGAAAACGCACCCGTCGAGAGAAACCCGCGCAGCATCTTGTTCATCGCCGCCTCGTCATACCACTCACCCTCGAGGCCCGCCACGCGCCGCGCGATTCTCGCCGGATTCGTCCGCTCCAACCCGTGCGCCCGCACCTTGCCCAGCCTCACGCGCGTCCCCAGTTCCACCGCAAACGCCGGCTTGAAAAAGCCGGACTCCAACTCCCGCGTCATGCTCACCGACGCGTCAGGATAACCCTGGCTCGCCACCAGTTCCTCCGCCGCAAACCTCATCGCATTGATGTTCGCCGTCGTCGCGACCTTGCCTTCATACTTCCCCACCGCACCCGATACCAACTCGCGCCCCTCCGCATCCGGGCTCGTCACCCGTGCCTGCGCAATCCTGAACTTCTCACCAGTCACCACTTCCAACACCAAATCCACCGCCCCCGTCTCCTTGTCGATCTTCCGCGTCACCTCCCTCGACTCCGCCGCCCAATACCCGCGCGAAAAATACTCCTGCTGCAGGTAGGACAAACCGGTCGCCAAATCCTCCTCGCGAAATGGCGCAGGGTCCCCGCCCAGCCTCATGTCCTTCTCCGCCGGACCGGAAAACAACTTCACCATGTCCTCCACATCGTCCTTGTCCAGACCGCGGATCTCCACCTTGCCCAACTCCAGGCGCTGGCCTTCGCTGACGGTCAGCACTATCCTGCGCGGCCCGCTGATCCGCCACTCCACCCGCGCATCCTGATAGCCGTCGTTGATCAACATCTTGCGCAGCAGGAACGCCGCGTCATCCGCCCGCGAGGGAGCCGCCGGAGACGCCTGCACATGGGTCAGCCTGCCGCCTAACAAATCAAGGACCTCCTGCTCGCTCTTGTGCGCCATCCCCTTCACCCGCACCCGGGTCTCCGGTTCGGATGCCACTCCATTCCCGCTGATCGCGTCGATCGCATCAGTCACTTGCGATCCGAACTGGGCCCCGGCAACCGTCGCCGAAAGCCAACCTAACACGATGATCCGAATCACACTCATTTGAATGAAAACCTCCAGAAACCCAGCACCCTGGACTCACCCTGTTCGCCCATCCCGGCCGTCACGAATACCCGCTCGCTCAAGTTGAACGTCGCGGTCGAATACTGCTCGCTCGTGTAGGGATCCTCTTCCGCCACACTGAAATCCACCCGGTCCAGCACACCCAGCACCGGCCGCAGTTGTTTACCCAGTGGAAGCCGCCCGCGCCGGAATTCCTCGGCCAGCAACTGCATGCCGCGCGATGACGCCGCCTGCGGATCCTCCAGCCCGCTCGTCGTCGTCCCGGTCGCCACCAGCGTCATGATCTCGTTCTCCGGCAATGGCGGATTCGAAGTCAGAACCAGCTTCGGCGAGGACGCCGGACCATAGGCAAACACATTGACCCGATACGGCCGTGGCTCCGCCGTTCCGCGGATTTCGATCACCGGATCCAATCCGCCCGCCGGCGTGAACTTCACCGTGCCCCTCTTCACCTTCAGCGTCGTGAACGGCAACGCCGCCCGCACATCGGCAATCCGGACAAGCCCGTCCGGAGCCGGTTTGCCCACGGTTCCACCCACCTTGATGTTCGCTGTCACCCGCCCGGTCGCGAAGTTCCCGCGGATCAAAAACGGGCTCTCCGTCCGTGCGTTCACGCCCAAGCGCCAGTTACCGAACGGTTCCGGAACCGCCTTCTTCTCCGCCTTCGCCGTGTCCACTTTCGGCAGCGCCGCCGCTGACGGCTGCGTGAACGGCTTGCCCACCGGAATCAACTCGATGTCCCGGTAGAACAAACTGTCCACCACGCCCACATCCCCGGACAACAGCGCCGACTCCCAATCTCCCGCAAGCCTCAGATCCAGGTTCGACCTCACGATCAGCGAATCGTTCCTCACAACCGGCAGGTAACTGCCCTTCAAACGGAAATCCAGACTGGCCGGCTTCATCTCCTCCAACTCAAGCGCACCACCGCCCTGCAACGAACCACCTGCCACCCCGGCGCTCAGGTTGCTCAACTTCACCCGCTCCCGTGTCGCGTCGATCTGGAAAACCAACTCCGTTACACTCGGGAAATCCGGCGAGTCAAACACCACCCCGCCACCCGAAAGCTCCACCCGCCCGAGAACCTCCGGCATCCCGATCGTTCCGCCGGCCTCGACATACCCGGAAAGCACACCCTTCATCGTCTCGACCGTCGGCACCAGATCCTCAAACCTCGACACCTGCACCTTCGGCAGTTCGACCCTCGCGCTGAACCCCTCGTCCATCAGGGAGTCCGGATCCTCCGCCCACTGCCGCGGCTTGAACCCCATCGATGCATTCAGAACCGCCGGCGCATAATCCGGGATCTCGGCCTTTCCATCGACCATCAGGACCCCGCCCCCGGTCCGCATCTTCAGGTTGAAATCCGCCGGCGGAAGGTCGGGTTGGGACGGAGATCCCAAACCGCGGAGGTCCAGCAACGCGTCAAACTCCGGCGTCCCGTAGGTGCCCGACAACCTCACCTTCACATACCCCGTCGACGTCTCGCTGACCTTGCCCGCCAGCGCCGGCACCAACTCCTTCAAATCCGCAAGATGAATCACCTCTGACTCCATCTCGAAATCCACCTCGCTCACGTCATTCGCCAGCAGTTGCCGCCACTTGTCCAGGTTTCGCAGGTCCTTGGGAACCGGCAGGTGCCCCCGCCCCTTCATCATCTGCCGCTCGCCATCCATCCAGTTGAGCTCCTCCAGCTTCAACACCCCATCCTCCATCGCCAGATTCAAGTCCACCGATTGATTCGCCGCCTTCACCCCCAGATTCCTCACCCGCACCGCCTCCGGCCAGTCGTAGTCGATCACCACCGCCGCATCCACATCCGGCGCGTCCGCGGATGCCCAGTTCGCATTTCCCAGATTCAGCAATCCGCGGTGCACACCGCTCTTCACCTCACCGCGTCCATTCCAGTCACCGGAAACCCCGACCACCCCCGGAACCTCCGCACCCACCGGTTTCAACCACGCCACCACCCGTTCCGTCGTGAACCCATCCAGCCGCATCGTCCCCTGATAGGTCGCCGCATTGAGGTCATAACTCCCGTCGATCTCCACCCCGTCCAGATTCACCTCACCCTTCACGCCACCGTCCGCGCCCCATCCTCCACTCACCTTCAAGGCACTGACCAATTCCGGATCCTCAGGACTCAACACCAAACTCGCCCCGGCCGTCTTCGCGGCAAACCCATCGAACCCCACCTGAAACCCGCCCGCCAGCGAACTCCGTGGCAGGTCTTCCTTCAACTCGAACCCATCCAGCTTCTCGTCCAGCCTGCTGGCCAACATCGAAACCTCGGGCACGTCAAATGCGCCGTCCGCACTCACCAGCGCAATCCCCTCCTCGCCCCGGTCCACCACCACCGCCGCATTGAGGTTCAGCTCCGTGCCCAAGCCCACCACATTCGCCGTCAGCGTCACCAGATCGCTCATCACACTCACGTCCAGCCCCATCTGCGCCACCTCCCAGTCATCATACCGCACGTCCTCCAGCAGCAATCGCACCTCACCCGTCGTCGCCAGCGGGTCCGGCAGCGGATTCTCCAGATTCAGCGAAAATGACGTCAGCGAACCCCTTGCCGGCAGTTCCAACCCGAAGTGCTCGACCAACCGGTCACTTTGCAATTTCCCCTCCAGCAGGGAGAAACTCAACGATCCCATCCCCTCCGGCACGTCCACTCCGAACACCGCCTCATCAACATGCAGCTTCGCGGAAGCCGACGGCATCCCGCCCTCCGGAAGCCTCAAGACCAAATCCTCAATCCCCACTCCCGGAACCGGATCCAGCCGGTTGATCGTGATGTCGTCCTCATGCCACATGATCTCGGATTCCCGGGCCGGCCACGCCTTGCCCACCGCATCCGTGATCTCACCCACCTCCAGACTGATCTCCGGATCCCCCGCCACATGCTTGATGTCAGTCTCCGCCAAATTCAGGAAATCCTCGCCGTCCTTCGTCACCTTCAGGCTCAGGTCCGTCACATCCAATGCCACCGGAATCACCATCTCCCTCACCGACCGCAGGGTCTCGACCAACTGCTTCAGATCCAGCGGCTTCTTCTCTTCATCAGCCTCCTCCTCACGGTCCTCCGTTTCCGCCTCCCCCGATGCCAGACCCAGCTCCGCATGCAGGCCATCCACGATGATCCCGTCGATCCGCCCGTCTAACAACCTGCTGAACCGATAGTCCAGTTCCACCCGCCTCGCCGTCAACCCCGCCAACGTCGTCTCACTCTCCAGATTCACATCCTTCACCGCGATCCCCCCGGTCAACCGCCCCTCCAGTTCAAACTCCAGCTCAATCCCGGAACCCTCCAGGAAATGCGCGGCCACCTTCGGCGCGAGCCACCTCCACCCCGGACCATTCAGCCACAGCAACCCACCCGCCAACAAGACAACCAGCGACAACAACACCCTGCGCAGGATCTTCCAGCGTTTCTTCGGCCGCTTCGTTTTCGGGCTCTTCTCGGTCGTTGGTTCCTTCTCCTCCAATTCGCCGACAATCTTCCAGTTCCGCCCGGTCCGGTCAACCCCACTTCTTCACCGCTTCATCCCTATTTTCACCCCGCCTCATCTTCCCCGTCATCTCCGCCTCATCAGCCACCACCGCCAACCCCCGAATCCCTCTCCCGCGCCCCTCATGCCAGGGCTACCTCACTTTGAGTAGTAGTTCATATTGTCCGATATTTCACTTGTACTCTATATGTAGTGGCCCACTATGCCGGAATGTCTGACAGAACACGACGTGATGAGTATTCCGGTGGCTTTCCGGACGGATTCGAACA
>JAUTCT010000024.1 GCA_030673875.1 Verrucomicrobiota bacterium JB025
ATCCCTTGGGAAGTCGCATCAGCATCTGGAGTCGGCAGGTGAATAGAAGCTGGGTTCAACCGCCGGATGCGGAAAACCGCATGTCCGGTGGTGTGGAAGGGTCATGGGGCGCAATCCCCATGACCCCATCCGATCCGGGGGAATGGGCGGGGTATGGGCGGGAAGACTGGTGGGCTTTGGCGGGTAGCGCCCTTTGGGTTGGTGGGGGCCGGCGATTCGGAGATCGCCGCTCCTTGGGATGGGAAGGAGCGGCGAAACGTGTTCGCCGATGCGGATGAGGAGGCGGTTGCTTGGCGGTTGAAGACGGATGGGCTTTGGCGGATGGGCTCTGGGGAAGACGGACGCCCCGGCGGTGCGTCCCTACCGGGGGAACGGGCGGGGTATGGGCGGAAGACTGGTGGGCTTTGGCGGGTAGCGCCCTGCGGGCTGGTGGGGGGCTGGTGGTGGGGGGTTATTTGTTGAGCTTGGAGAGGATGTCGATGGCGGGTTGGTTTTTGTATTCCCGGGCGATGTCGAGGGCGGTGACGCCGGTTTTGGATTTGATGGTGGGGTCGATGCGCTGGGCGAGGAGGAGTTTGACCATTGCCGCGCTGCCGGAGGCGGCGGCTTCGTGGAGTGGGGTGCCGCCGAGTCCGCTGAGGGTTTTGGGGTTGGCGCCGCCGTTGATGAGGATGGTGGCGGATTCGATTTCGTCTTTGGCGGCGGCGTGGTGGAGCGGGGTCCAGCCGTCTTTGTCGAGGAGGTCGGTTTTGGCGCCGGCTTTGACGAGTGCGGAGACGACCTGGGGGAGTCCGCGCTGGACGGCGAGGTGGAGGGGGGTGCGCTGGGACGAGTTGATGACGTTGACGTCTGCGCCGGCGGAGATGAGGTGGAGGGCGATGGCGGATTTTTTACGCAGGATCGCCTGTTCGAGCGGGGCGCGGGATTTTTCTTTGGCGCCGGTGTTGAGTTTTTGCGGGTCTGCGGCGATGTGGCGTTTGACGTCGGCGAGGTCGTCCTTGGCGATGGCGACGTCGATGGACGGGTGCATGGGTTGCTCGGCGACCTTGCCCTGGACGCCGTCGGCGGGGACGTTGATGCCGGCGGTCCAGACGATGGCGTTGAGGACGATTTTGCGGAATGGTTCGCTGGCCCAGTTGGCGTGGAAGTGGCCGCCGGTGAAGCCGAATCCGCGCGAGCCGTTCGGGTTTTCGACGATCCAGGCGAGGGTTTGGGGTTGTTGGTTTGCGAGGGCCTTGCGGACGGACGGGTTTCCGGAGCGTGGGCCGTCTTTGCCGAGTGAGCTGGCGGGCGGGAGGGCGCGGAAGACGGAGGTGACGTCTTGGCGGAGGCGGATGTGGTAGTAGAATTCTTCGGTGATGTCGAAGGGGGTGACGCCGTTGGAGCACTGGTGTTTGGAGAAGACGGGGTCCTTCATGTCCCAGACGGGGTTGACGGAGTGGTTGACTTCGAATTTGCCGCCGATGGCGCGGGTGAAGAATTCGCCCATTTCCGGGTTTGCGGGTTCGAGCGCCCAGTGGAGGATTCCGAGGCCTTTGCCGGCCTGGTAGTGTTGTTCGAGTGCGGGGAGGTGGTCTTTGGCGGGGTGGAACTGGAGGCCGTCGCCGTAGATGAGGATGGAGTCGGCGCCGGCGACTTTGGCGGGGTCTGCGGGCCAGCCGTGGGAGACTTCGACGGTGACGGGGAGTCCGGAGGACTGGAGGTGGTCGGCGAGGAGTGCGCAGCCGGCGGGGTGTTCGTGTTCGCCGGGGCGGTGGCTGGCGGGACCGGCGATGAGGAGGATGGATTTTGCGGCGAAGGCCGGGGTGGCGAGCAGGATGGCGGCGGTGACGAGAGCGGCTGGTGTCTTCATTTCGTGAAGTGTAGGTAACGCAGGGTGGGCGGGGAAGTTTCGGCGGCGATGAAAATTTTCAATTGATTGTGAAAGCCGGGCTGCGGGATCAGGGTAAGGAGTTTGGATTCAAATTACCCATTACCACGATCATGACACCATATCTCTCGCGCCGCAATTTTCTCGGAAGCACCGCACTTGTGGGTGCCGGATTGGCAGCAAGTTCGGTTTTTGGAGCGCCTTCGCTGGCCGGGGTGAAGAAGGTGAAGGTCGGGTTGATCGGCTGTGGCGGGCGGGGTAACGGAGCGCTGAAGAATTTCCATCAGGCGTGTGCGATTCTCGGGATCGAGGCGGAGGTGACGGGGGTGGGCGACTGGTTCAAGGACAAGGCCGACCGGGCTGGCAAGACGTTCGGGCTGGGTGCGGACAAGTGTTTTGGCGGAGCCGACAATTACCAGAAGGTGATCGCGAGCGGATGTGATTTCGTGTTGATGGCGACGCCGCCGAGTTTCCGTCCGCTGCATTTTGCGGCGGCGGTGGAGGCGGGGAAGCATTGTTTCATTGAGAAGCCGGTGGCGGTGGATCCGGTGGGTGCGCGTGCGGTGATGGCGACGGCGGAGAAGGCGCGGGCGAAGGGGCTGGGAGTGGTGGGAGGCACGCAGCGGCGGCACATGGCGGGGTATTTGAAGAACAAGGCGCTGATCGACGCGGGGGCGATCGGTGAGATCCGCGGCGGGGTGGTGACGTGGAACGGCCGGGTGCCGTGGGTGAAGTCGCGCAAGGACGGGATGAGCAACGCGGATTATCTGGCGATGAACTGGCTGAATTTCACCGAGCTGTCCGGCGACCACATTGTGGAGCAGCACATTCACAATCTGGACGTGGCGGTTTGGTTCCTGGGACGGCTGCCGAAGTCGGCGGTGGGGATGGGCGGCCGGGCGCGGCGGATCTCCGGCAACCAGTATGATTTCTTCAGTGTGGACTACAACTTCGGCGAAGCCGAGGGGGGCGCCGCGGGCGACGTGCACATCCTGAGCCAGTGCCGGCAGATGGCGGGCACGCACTCGGCGGTGGGCGAGACGTTCACGGGCAGCAAGGGGGTGTGCATGGGTGGCGGAAAGCTGAAGGGCGTGGGCGGTGTGAAGGTGCCGGCGATCAAGCTGGATACGGACAACGGCCAGGTGCAGGAGCATGTGGACCTGATCCGCAGCGTGCTGACGGACCAGCCGCTGAATGACGCGAAGGAGGTGGCGGAGTCGACGATGGTGGCGATCATGGGCCGGATTTCGGCGTATACGGGCGAGATGGTGCGCTGGACGGATTTGACGAAGAACGAGGACAGCGACTTTTACCATCTGGCGTTGAGTCCGGCGGCTGTGGACTTTGAGAACGGGCCGGTGACGATGCCGGCGGAGGAAGCTGCGGTTCCGGGTGAGGCGGGCGGCATCCGGATCAAGTGATTTGATGGTTGGTTGATTGTAGGGCACATCCGGCAACCCAACACCCGTCGCGGCAGAAATTGATGCTGTTGATTGGAGCGGCTTCGCCGAGGAGAGGTAAGTGCCGCCGTTGCGGGCGCAGCGCCTTCAACCCCAATGCTGCGTTGCTCCTCGGTCGTGAATGGCTATTCACTTCCTTGTCGCGCCTTGCCTTGAATTTGAATGCTTGCGCCGCCGGACGCCGGGTTGCCGGATGTGCCCTTTAGCAGAGGCGGGGTTCTTTATAGCAGAGGCGGGGTCCGGTGGTGGGCCCCGTCTTTTTTTGCGGGTGTGGGGGGTGGGGCGGTGTGTTGCCGCCAGGTGCGGCGGGTCAGCGGTTGTAGATGATGGTGCGTGCGCCGAGGTCCGGGTGGCTGGCGAGGATGGCGATGCGTTTGACATTGGAGGCGTCCCGGCCGGTGTGGCTGAGGTAGTCGAAGAGGCCGCGGAGGTCGGTGTAGCCGTCCTTGTGGAAGCGGGTTTCGCCGTTGTGGTCCTGGGTGTAGACCTTGATGTAGGTTTTGGGCAGGGGTTTGCCGGTGGCGGAGTCGGTGATGCGGATGGTGCGGTGGAGCGGTTGGTGGGTGATTTCGAGGGCGTCCGAGGCGACGATGGCGGTGGATTTGAGGTCACCGGATTCGGCGAAGGCGAGGATGTTGCCCTTCTGCAGGTGGTGCGGGATGGCGATGGTGATTTCCCGTTCACCGGGGTCGGGGTTGAGATGGATGACGCTGTTCGGGTGGATGGACGGGCGCTGGTGGTTTTTCTGGTCGCCGAGGAAGGGTTCCTTGGAGAACAGCATTTCGAGGTCGATCTGATAGAGCGAGACGGTTGCCTTTTCGAGGGCGGTGGAGCGGATGAGGAGTCGGCCGCTGGCGTCCCGTGCGAGTTCGAGTTCGGGGGCGGAGGGTGGGGCGGATTCTTCGGATGGTTCCGGGTTTGGTTTGGCGAGGGCGGCGATTTCGTCGGCCTGGGTGAGGACGGTCTGGAAGCGGTCGTGCCAGAGGCCGGGCGGGAGGGTGGGGATGCGGGCGGCGGCGATGGCGCGGGCCTGGTCCGGGTTTTCCTGATAGAAGAGGGCGACGGCGTGGAGGTAGTCGTAGTGGAGTTGGTCGGGGAGGGCTTGCGGGTCGATTTTTGCGAAGCGTTCGAGGGCTTCGGCGACGCGGTTCTGGAGGAAGAGGAAGGCGGCGAGGGTGAGGTGGTCGGTGGCGGAGAGCCGGGGTTTCCAGGAGAGTTGTTCGAGGAAGGCGTGGTAGTGTTCGCGGGCGCGCTGGTGGGTGATGCGCGGGTTGTCTCCGAGGGGGTGCGAGCGTGGGTTGACGAGGGGGTCGAACTCGAGGGTCTGCCAGTCGTGGTGGGTGCGCGGGCGGATATTGAGCAGCGGGCTGTCGAGCCATGTGCCGAGTTGTTCGATGGCGCGGGAGTTTTCGAGGTAGGCGCGCATGGCGGGCCGGTGCTGGTGGTGGAACCCCCATTTGGCGATATGGGGTGAGTAGAACATGCGATTGGCGAGGGTTTTCCAGGTGTTGAGGAAGAACGAGCGGTCGGCGAGGCGCCAGTCGATGGCGCGGAGGTTGATGGCGTGGAGGTTTTCGGATTCGAGGCGGGCGAGGACTTCGGTGGCGGTGCCTTCGGCGGCGATGGCCAACCAGTCGGCCTTGTCGAGGGGTTCGGGGGTGGTGGTGACCTTGAGGGTGCGTGGTTCGGATTTGGCGAGGAGTTTGCCGTTTTCCGCAATCTGGAGCGGGCAGGCGGAGTAGTGACCGGTGGCGGGGAAGTAGAATGCGAGTTCGGCTTTGACGACGCCGTGGGGTTCGATTTCGTGTGCGGACGAGAGGGTGGCGGGGTGGCCGGCGAGGGGGATGGAGCCTGCGGGGATTTGGGCGAGGAGGTCGATGCGGCGGCCGATGCCGGTGGGGTTGGTGACGACGAGTGACGAGTGGTATGGGGTGCCGGGGCGGAAGGTGCCGGTGACGGTGTTTTCGGCCTGGCGGCCGTTGACGATGCGGAATTTCCCTTCGAGCGGGCTGAAGGACTGGCGGACGAGGAGGGGGGAGTCTTCGGCGATTTCGCCGGTCTGGCGGATGTCCTTGAAGAAGAGGATCATCGGGTCTTGGGCGGTGACTTCGAGGGTTCCCTTGTCGACGGATGTTTCCGGCAGGCCGGCCTTGAACGGGAGGTCGAGCAGGGCGAGGCACATGAGGGATTCGTTCGCGTTTGCGGTGCAGGCGTTGAAGCGGGCGGAGAGGAAGGGGGTGCCGGGTGCGGATTCGGCGAGGTCGATCCAGAACGGGCGGAGGGGGATGAGGTCCTCGCCGGTTGGTTCACTATGGTGGTAGTAGTTGGATTCCCGCCAGAGTTTGGTTTGTTCGGGGAAGCGGGAGGGCATGCTTGAACCGGGCATTGGGGGAAGAACTCCGAAGGGGTCAAGCCCGCCGGATGAGGGGGCGGCGAAGGGGTCGGAATCCGAGGAGACGGAGTTGGGGAGTTCCGGTGGTTCGTATTCGGTCATGAAGAAGGAGCCGGAGGAGTCGAGGCCCGGGAAGCCGTCGTGGCCGCGGACGGGGGAGCAGGCGATGGATTGGGTGAGCTGCGAGATTTTTTCGAGTTCCGACGGGGTGCTGGTGACGAGGAGGGATCCATTGGCGCTCATGGTGGCGGAGGCGCCCGGCGGTAGGTTGATCCCGGCGCTTTTCAGAAGTTCGGCGATCGGACGTCTTCTCGAGATGGCGGAACTCGGTTGTCCGGAGGGCTCGGCGAAGGGGTCGACCTGTCCGATACCTGATCCGCCGCCCGAGTCGAGCATATAGGCGAAGTCCGGCGGGACTTGGTAGGTGCGGGTGACGAGGTCTTCGCCGGTCTCGGTTTGGGGGACGAGGGTGACGGCGAAGTCGTCGACTTTGTAGCGGAGTTTGGTGGCGTCGCAGATGTATTTGAGCGCTTGGGAGAGGGGGACGTTTTTGAGTTTGAGCTCGCGGATTTTTAATCCTCCCGAGCCTCTATTGACGATGTTGACGCCTTTTTTGGAGGGGTCGAGTTCGAGGCTGTCGCTTTCGGCGGTGCGGAGGCGGAGGAAGTCGATGGCTTCCTCGAGGGTGGTGTCCTCGAAGTCGATGCGGGGGATGATGATGCGGTGGAGTTTTTCGGTAAGGTAGGAGACTCCGGCGGATTCCACTCCCCCGCCGTAGAAGACTTGGATTTCGTTTCGGGCGAGGCCGAGGGAGTCGAGCAGGGCGAGGTCGCTGCCGCGGAGGGTCTGGGTGAAGAGGTGGGTTTGGTATTCCGGGTTGGGGTTTTCGAGTTCCCAGCGGTCGGTGAGTTCGCGGATGACGCGGGGTTTGGCGTCCGGCATGGCGTGGGCGAGGAGGGCTTTTTCGGCGCCGTTGAGGTTTTTCCAGGCGTATGGGCGGAGGTATGAGGAGAGGTCGCGGCCGAGGAGGAAGTCGTCGATGAAGGTGGGTTCGAGTTTGGCGGCGAGGGTGGGTTTGACGTGTTTTTGGAAGAATGCGGGGTCGCGGCGGGCGAGGAAGAGGTGGAGTTCGTGGCAGTGGTGGGCGGCGAGGAGTTCGAGTTTTTTGTCTTCCGGGAAGGACGGCCATTCGGTGAGGAAGATGAAGTCCCGGAGGATGTCGTTGGAGGCCATGCCGTAGAGGAGTTTGTGGGCGTCCGCGAGGGTGGTGAAGGCGCGCCAGTCGGCATCGACGAGGTTGCGGATGGTGGCGGATTCGCCTTTGGCGAGGACGAGGGAGTTGCGGGTGGCGAGGTGGTTTTTGGCGGGGTCGAGCGGGCGTGCGATGCGGCGGTCGCGGGTGGTGAGTGGGGCGGTGGTGAGCGGGAGGATGCGGGTGTCCGAGGCGAATGGTTCGGTGGCGTGGATTTCGAGCAGGCGGCATCCGGCGAAGTCTGCGAGCGGGAGGGTGAGGGAGCCGTCGGGGTCTGGGGTGAGGTTGAATTTGACGACGGAGGTGTTTGCGAGGAAGTCGCAGACGGGTGGAGCGGTGGAGATGAATTCGGAGCTGCTCCGGCGTTTGGATTTCCTGTCGAAGGTTGAGGACCCGCGGGAGGATTTGCCGCGTGACTGGCCTTCGAGGCCGTCGAGCGGGGGGAGGACGCCCTGATCGATGTCGTGTTGGGACCAGCGGTGGGTGAGGATGCCGGGGCGTGGGAGCATGGAGCCGGGGAAGGTGGTGGTGGTGGCGCGGCGGTCGAGGATGTAGCGGGTTTCATCCGGCAGGCGGCGGTTGGTGAGGTAGCCGTTTGCGGTGAAGCCGGGGTGGAGGGTGTCCGGGACGGGCGGGGCGAAGGGGCCGGTGGCGTCTCCGGCGTCCCATTCGACGTGCTCGAAGTGGCGGCCGGTGATGGTGACGCGGGTCTGCGGGGTGGAGCCGGCGAGGGTGATGCGGAGGGTGTCGTTTTCCGCGGTGGCGGTGGTGATGACGGGGGTGGCGGGGGTGAGGACGGGGAGGATGCGGGTCTGGGAGACGAGGAGGCCGTGGGAGCTGGTGCCGGATGAGACGTGGATGGTGGTTTTGTCGTGCTGGCCCTGGCGGAGGAGGAAGTCGCCGGGCGGGAGGTCGCGGATGGTGAGGAAGCGGGGGGTGGTGTGGAGTTTGGCGGTGTGGTCGCGGACGGGTTTGCCGTCGAGGGTTTCGAGCAGTGAGATGTGGGTGGGTGTGCGGGGCTCGAAGCGTGGGATGCGGATTTCGCGGCCGGCGGGGATCTGGATGCGGTGGGGGGTGCTGGTGCCGTTTTCGTAGGGTCCGTAGAGGGCGTCTTCGATGTCGTAGCCGGTGGCGACGAGGTAGTGGAAGGTGTCCATTTTGCCGAGCTGGACGCGTCCGTTTTCATCGGTGCGGACCTGGACCTTGATGTGGGGTTTGTAGTCGAAGTGGCTGCATTCGAGGGTGAGGGGGTGGTTGGGGACGGGTTCGCCGTTGCGGCCGCGGAGTTCGAGGATGTGGCCGTCCGGGGTGGGGGAGAAGAAGGCGGCGGCGATGTGGCTGCCGAGGAGTTCGGCATTGGGGCGCCAGGTGGATTGGGAGCTGAGGTGGAGGGGGTCGCCGCCGGTGGCGGGGGTGACGGTGCCGCGCAGGGTGAGGGTGAGTTCGAGGAGGTCGGCGGGGACGAGGAAGGGGACATCGATGACGGGCTGGAGGTCGATGTCGTCGGCGATGACGCGTTCGGTGGTGATGGCGCCGACGAGTTTGGCCTTGAGGACGATGGCGGGGTCGGTGAGGCGGTCGAGCGGGATGGGGTGGCCGTGGTTGGTGAGGTGGGGGCGGATGCGGGCGGTGGCCTTGCGGTCGGCGAGGAGTTGTTCGCGGTCGAGGTGGAAGGCGGTGTCGAGTTTGATGTCGTCCGAGCGGGATCCGAGCTGGACGGGGACGGCGAGTTTGCCGGCGCGGACGATGCCGCGGGTGACGGGCTGGCTGGCGGAGTTGGGGACGGTGATGAGGCCGTTCCGGGCGGTGTGGGTCTCGCGGCCGAGGGTGAGGGTGGCGGCGGGGACGGGTTTTCCGGTTTCATCGAAGACCCGGATGGTCTGGGCGGTGGCGGTGCGCTGGATGAAGGGGACGAGGCGGCCTTTGCGGATGAGGGTGCGGGCGGAGGAGGTTCCGGCGACGAGGTCGACGAGCCAGATGCCGGGGCCGTTGATTTCCGGGAGCGGGATGGATTCGCGGTGGAGGACGAGGGGCGGCTGCGGGTAGCTGAGGCGGCGCTGGTGGTGGGGGACGAGGCCGTCGAGGTCGAGGGTGACGGCGGGCTGGGTGCCGGTGCGTGCGAGGTGTGCGGGGAGGTCGATTTCGTAGATCCGGACGAGGAGGTCGGGTGTGTTTTTGAGGTCGAGGGTGAGGGTGGCGGGGTCGGCGGCGGCGAGGAAATCCGGTGAGCCTGGGGCGAAGTCGATGCGGGTTTGCTGCTGGAGGGTGTGGAATGATTCGGGGTCGAAGGGGGTGGTCCATTTCTGCGGGTCGGCGCCGGCGAGGAGGCGGGCTTCGGCGTGGGTGCGGGCGAGGACGTCCTGCCTGATGAAGGGGGCGAAGTCGGTGGCGGTGTCTGATTTCCGCAGGAAGTGGTGGAGGTAGGGGAGGATGATGTCGCGGTCGTCCTTGACGGGCGGGCAGCCGGTGGCGGCGGCGAAGTCTGCGGTGAGTCCGGCGTGGAAGCGGGTGTCTGATGCGGGGTCGCGGAGGAGGCTGTGGTTTTTGCGGGGGAGGGCGAGGTAGGCGAGGAGGTCGTTTTTGGGGAAGTGGCCGAGTTCGCGCTGGAGGCGGAGGTGGTGGTAGAGGATGTGTGCCTTGAGGGAGTTTTGGGCGTGCGGGAGGGTGAGGGCGTAGTCGCGGCAGCGCTGGAGGTGAGCGGCGTGGGCGGGGAGGTCCTGGCGGAAGTCGGTTTCGGCGCCGGGGCGGAGTTTGGCGAGGCGGGCGAGGTTGAAGGTGGAGTTTTCGCGGAGTGCGGGGTGGAGGGTTTCGAGTTCGGCGAGCTGGCCGGAGGTGAGGTTCGCGTGGAGGTCTGCGGTGCCGAAGGCGACGGGTGACTCGAGTGCGAGGCCGAGTTTGACGAGGCGGACGACGGCGGGGTGGTCGGCGCGGTCGAGGTGGCTGAGGAAGTAGCGGAATTCGGCTTCGTCGAACGATTCGACGCGGTCGAGTTCGCGGAGCAGGCGGGAGGGTTCGTATTTCCGGTAGGGTGCGTTTTTGGATTCGCGGGCGGCGGCGTTTTCGAAGGCGGCTTCGGTGACGAGTGACGGGTCGAGGGTGGTGGGGAGTTTCATGGCGGCCTCGGTGGCGTCCGGGTGGACGGGGTCGAAGCGGAAGCCGAGGCGTTCGATGAGTTGGTCGAGGGAGGCGTCCGGGTTGGCGCGGTAGTCGAGGAGGATGCGGCGGGTTTCGAGGGTATCGATTCCGTGTGGGGAGACCGGGTTGTGTTTGCGCTGGGAGGCGGCGGTCCAATCGGCGATGGTTTTTTCGAATGCCCGGGTGCGGCCGGCGAGTTGGTGGGCGAGGGCGCTGTGGAAGAAGTGGCGGCGGGTGCCGGGGACGAGTTCGGCGAGGGCCTGGGTGCGGGTTTCGGGGTCGGCGAAGAGTTCGCGGAAGCGGGTGTCGTCGGCGTGGAGGGGGGCGGCGGCGAGGGCGAGCATGAAAAGGGCTTTTTTCATGCCTGGGACATATGCTATCTTGCTAGATAGAGGAAGGTAAAAGGGCACATCCGGCAACCCAACACCCGCCGCGGAAGAGTTTGGTGCTGTTGATAGGAGCGGCTTCGCCGAGGAAAGGTAAGTGCCGCCGTTGCGGGCGCAGCGTCTTCAACCCCAATGCTTGGTTGTTCCTCGGTCGTGAATGGCTATTCACTTCCCCGTCGCTCCTTGCCTTGAATGTGAATGCTTGCGTCGCCGGACGCCGGGTTGCCGGATGTGGCCTTAAGCGGGTGGTCCGGGTGATTTGTCCTGGCGCTCCCGGGCGGCTGACGCGTCAGATGAACAGGCGGTGGCGGGGTGGGTCGACGGAGAGGGAGGGGTCCGGGGGGAAGCAATGGTCGATCCAGCGGTCGTAGGTTTCGCGGGTTTCTTCGGAGAGTGATTCGACGATTTGTTCGAGGCATTTTCCGCACATCATGAGCGGGAGTTCACCGTAGATGATGCGGTCGTCGATGCATTGGGCGGCGATGACGTATTCTTCCGCTTGGTCGCGGCGGGATCCGCAGGTGACGCACGAGTGGAGCCACTGGTCGGGGCCGGTTGCGGGGAGGGCGGCGAATTTGGCGAGGCGGTTCGGGAGGTCGCCGTGGTCGAGGTAGAAGTTCCAGATGGTTTCGCTGGATTCGGCGGAGTACGATGTTTGTAGTTTTTCCTGGCAGTCGGTGCAGACGGCGATTTCCATGATGGTTTCGCCACGGCGGATGACTTTCTGGATGATGTGTCCGTCTTCGCTGGTTTCGAGTGCGCGGCCGCAGTCGTTGCAGCGGCTGAAGGGGAGGTCGGTTTCCTCCGAATGGAAGAGGGGTGGGGTTGCGCGGAGTCGGTGCATGTCAGGGGGTGTGTTCGGCTTCCCATTTGGTTTCCTCGTCGGTGAAGTAGCGGACGCGGACTTTCTTGAACTCGTGGGTGGAGTAGAGGGCGTGGCGGTCGGTGATGCCGGTGGCGCGGGAGATGGCGGCGAGGGTTTCCTCGCATTCTTCGGGGGATTTGCCGTGGACCATGGTGAAGAGGTTGTAGGGCCAGTCCGGGTATGACGGGCGGAGGTAGCAGTGTGAGACGGCGTTGAATCCGGCCATGGTTTCGCCGAGTTTGCGGAGGGATTCGGGGTCGTCGTCGGGGCCAGCCCAGACGCCCATGGCGTTGGCGCCGAAGCCGGCCTTGCGGTGGTGGAGGACGGCGGCGAAGCGGCGCATGCGGCCGGTGGCGAGGAAGTCGGCGTGGATGGCGGCGGCTTGCTCGAAGGGGATGCCGAGTTGGTCGGCGACGGCGGAGAAGGGTTCGGTGGTGAGCTCGATGTCGCGCTGCATGAGGCGGACGAATTCGATTTCGGTGGGGGTGAGGGGTTTTTGTTCCGAGCGGTTTTTTTCGGTGTAGGCGGGTTGGGTTTTATCGGCGGGTTTGGAGGTTCCGCCGAGGTCGAAGCGGACGCCGATTTTGAAGAGTTTGAGGGTGGGGAGGAGGCGTGTGGTTTCGGCGCCGGAGAGTTGGTGGAGTAGTTTTGCGGTGCCCTGGAGGCCGAGGGTGCTGTGGGGCGGGATGGCGATGGTGTACCAGAGGTTGAAGTCGTGGTTGCGGAGGTAGTTGTGTGAGACGCCGGGGTGGGAGTTGATGATTGGCACGGCGGCGTCGAGCTTTTCCGGGGCGATGCGTGCGGCGACGAGTGAGGATGCGTAGCCGAGGCTGCGGGTGTCGAAGATGGCGCTGATCTGGCGGATGATTCTGGCTTCCTTGAGGGCGCGGATGCGGTCGAGGGTTGCGGATTCGGAGAGGCCGAGTGGTTTGCCGATTTCCTCGAACGGTCGGCGGGAGAAGGGGAGGGAAACTTGGAGGGCGCCGAGGAGGTCGGCGTCGATGGGGTCGGTTCCGGCAGTCATTCGGGGGGGAGGGTAGCAGTGGATTGGCGGAGCGAAAGGCGGGAATGCCGTGGCGGAGATTTCGGTAGCTTGTGCTGGAGTTCGGGTGTGATTGGCCGTATGAGGCTCGCCGTTTTGCAAAATTTTGAGAGAGAAACTGAAGATATGACCTCCGATCTCACCATCATCAAAGTTGGTTCCGGTGTGCTCACGAATTCTGACAATGGGGCGCTGGACCGCCCGGCGCTGATGTATCTGGTCACGGCGATTGTGGAGGTGATCAATGCGGGGCACCGTTGTTTGTTTGTGTCTTCAGGGGCGGTGGGAGCGGGGGTTTCCGCGTTTGGTCTGACGAAGTATCCGGAGGACACCGAGACGCGGCAGGCGTGTGCGGCGGTGGGGCAGGCGCGGTTGATGGAGACCTACAGCGATTTGTTTACGAATTTCGACATCACGCCGGCGCAGGTGCTGCTGACGGCGGATGATCTTGCGACGGCGAAGCGTGCGACGAACCTGATGAACACGTTCAAGCGTTTGCTGGCGGAGCCGCGGATCCTGCCGGTGATCAATGAGAACGACAGTGTGGCGACGCGCGAACTGAGGTTTGGCGACAACGACATGCTATCGGTGCGGCTGGCGAAGCTGGTGGGAGCGAAGCGGGTGATCCTGCTCTCGAGCGTGGACGGGTTGATGGATCCGGCGACGGGTGAGTTGGTGAGCGAGGTGACGGACATCGACCGGGTGTTCGACCATGTGCGCGAGGACAAGGGGCGGTTTTCGATGGGTGGGATGGCGTCGAAGCTGGCGGCGATCAAGTTTGCGGTGGAGCACGGGATCGAGACGCACATTGCGAACGGGCGGCATCCGTCGCGGCTGGCGGGGATTTGTGCGGGCAAGGGGATTTCCTCGCGTTTCCTGCCGGTGAAGGGGGCTTGAAGGGCGGGTTGACGGCGGCTTGAAGGAGTGCTTCACAGGGAGCGCTGGGCCTGCATACTGGCTACCCGGTTTGCGGATCAGCCAGCGAATCATTTCCACCATTTCCATCATGTCGACCATCGAAGAAACCATCCATCAAATGGGGCGTCAGGCCCGTGCCGCGGCGTATGCGCTCAACCAGCTTACGAGCGACGAGAAGAACACGATTCTGCGGGCGATGGCGGCGGCGGTCCGCGGGAGTGTGGCGGAGCTGCTGGAGGCGAATGGGAAGGATCTTGAGGCCGGGCGGGCAAAAGGGCTGTCGGCGGCGATGCTTGACCGGTTGCGGCTGGATGAGGCGCGTGTGGAGGCGATGGCGGCGGGGATCGACCAGGTGGCGGAGCTGCCGGATCCGGTGGGGCAGGTGCTGGATGATTGGCAGCGGCCGAACGGGATCCGGATTGAGCAGGTGCGGGTGCCGATCGGGACGATAGGGATCATTTACGAGAGCCGGCCGAATGTGACGGCGGATGCGGCGGTGCTGTGTTTCAAGACGGGCAACGCGACGATTCTGAGGGGCGGCAGTGAGGCGATTCACTCGAACCGGGCGATTGCGGCGGTGCTCAATCAGGCGGGGGCTCCGGAGCATGCGATCCAGCTGATTCCGTTTACCGACCGCGAGAGTGTGGCGGTGATGGCGGGGATGGACGAGTGGCTGGACCTGATCATTCCGCGTGGTGGCAAGGGGCTGATCGAGACGGTGGTCTCGCTGGCGCGGATGCCGGTGATCAAGCATTACGACGGGATTTGCCATTTGTATGTGGACCGTGCTGCGGATTTGGAGATGGCGGTGGCGCTGGCGGTGGATTCGAAGACGCAGAAGCCGGGGGTGTGCAATGCGCTGGAAACGATGCTGGTGCACCGGGAGGTGGCGGCGGAGTTTCTGCCGATGGCGGCGGAGGCGCTGCGCGCGAAAGGCGTGGAGCTGCGCGGCTGTGGCGAGACGTTGCGGATTCTGGGTGATGCGAAGCCGGCGACGGAGGAGGATTGGGATACGGAGTATCTGGATTTGATTCTGGCGATCAAGGTGGTGGACGGCGAGCAGGCGGCGGTGGATCACATCAACCGGCACGGGTCGCACCATACGGAGACGATCGTGACGAATGACGAGGAGGCCGCCGAGAGGTTCCTGCGTGCGGTGGATTCGGCGTGTGTGTTTCACAATGTTTCGACGCGGTTTGCGGACGGCGGCGAGTTCGGATTTGGCGCGGAGATCGGGATTTCCACGGACAAGCTGCACGCACGGGGGCCGATGGGGTTGCGCGAGCTGACGAGTTATCAATACCGGGCGCGGGGCGAGGGGCAGACGAAGGGCTGATCCGGCGCGTGGAGCGGCGGCTTGGCGGCGTGTGCGGCGGGGTTTGTGGAGCGGGGTTACCAGCGTCACTCGATTTGTCCAAGACATCGGGGAGGTGAGGCGTTTTGACATGGGAGAGCGAAAACGCTATTTCCAAACAAACCCACCCCCATGCCATCAGGGCTACCTCACTTTGAGTAGTAGTTCATATTGTCCGATATTTCACTTGTACTCTATATGTAGTGGCCCACTATGCCGGAATGTCTGACAGAACACGACGTGATGAGTATTCCGGTGGCTTTCCGGACGGATTCGAACA
>JAUTCT010000025.1 GCA_030673875.1 Verrucomicrobiota bacterium JB025
CACCATCCACCATCCACCATCCACCATCCACCATCCACCATCCACCATCCACCATCCACCATCCACCATCCACCATCCACCATCCACCATCCACCATCCACCATCCACCATCCACCATCTTCCATCTTCCATCTTCCATCCCCCATCTTCCAACCCCCATCCACAATCCCCCATCCACAATCCCCAATCCCCCCCCCCACCCATGAGGATTGGGCCGCCGTCGCTCCAAGCCGCAAGACATGAAGACGCAGAGCGGGGGCCGCCCAAAAACCGGGTGACGTCTCCGTCATCAATTCACCTCCGCTCGGGCCGCTGGCGCCCCGGACCGTTCATGACCCGGAGCGTCAGCCGCCCTGGAAGCAAACTTCATCGAAGACCATAGAGCTACCCCCGCCTGCCTGATATTCTTTCATCGTGACAGATCCTTCACCCGGCCTTGCCGCCCCACCATTGCCATGCTAACCAGACTCCACATGGGACTCGCAGACCGGGACTACCAACGCCGCCAACCTCAGCCCGGGGACGGCTACTTCGCTCAACTCACGCCCGTCGTGAAGTGGCTCCTCATGGCCAACATCGCCATCTACTTCCTCGACCTCGTGCTCGAGGGATCCTTCGGCCACAAACCGCTCCGCACCTTCGGCGCCTACGCCATCGACTCCGCCATCTTCGAATTCCGCATCTGGGAATTCTTCACCTTCCAGTTCCTCCACGGCAGCCTCGGCCACCTCCTCTTCAACGCCATCGGCATCTTCTTCTTCGGCCCCTGGATGGAACGCTGGTGGGGCTCGAAAAAATTCCTCTGGTTCTACCTCCTCTGCGGAGCCGCCGGCGCCGCCTTCTTCACCATCCTCACCTTCGTCGGCATCCTCCCCGCACACTCGCCCTACTTCATGGGCCACTACAACATCCCGCTCGTCGGCGCATCCGCCGGCATCTACGGCATCCTCATCGGCGTCGCACTCATCGCCCCAAACCTCCGCGTCCAACTCCTCTTCCCGCCCGTCGAGCTCTCCATGCGCACCCTCGCCATCGCCCTGCTCGTCATCTCCACCGGATCCATCATCCTCAGCCTCGGCGGCAACGAAGGCGGCGAAGCCGGCCACCTCGGCGGTGCAATCATCGGCTTCCTGCTCGTCAGGCACCCGTGGATCCTCGGCAAAAACACCGGCGTCGAAATCCACCCGCCGCGCTACTTCCGCAAATTCGAATCCAAACTCCACCCCCGCTCGCGAATCCACCCCCACCAGGACACCGAGGTCGACGCCATCCTCGACAAAGTCTCCTCGCAGGGATTCCAAAGCCTCACCGACGAAGAACGCGCCATCCTCCAAAAGGCCGCCGACCAACAAAACTCAAACCAATGACCGACTCCGAAATGATCGACTGCCCCGAGCCCGGCAGCCAAATCGATCGCCTCCGCGCCATCATGCACCGCCTCCGCGCACCCGGCGGATGCCCGTGGGATGCCGAACAAACCCACCAGTCGCTCGTCTCCAACCTCATCGAGGAAGCCTACGAAACCGTCGACACCATCCAGCGCGGCGACCACGACCACCTCAAGGAAGAACTCGGCGACCTCCTCCTCCAGGTCGTCTTCCACGCCGAACTCGCCGACGAAGCCCAGCGCTTCAACCTCGACGACATCGCCCGCGGCATCTCCGAAAAACTCATCCGCCGCCACCCCCACGTCTTCGCCCGGAGCGACGCCGCCACCACCGACGCCGTGCTCCGCCAGTGGGACGAAATCAAACGCACTGAAAAAGGCCACGAGGACCACCCCTACCTCCACGGCACCGGCAAAGGCCTGCCCGCACTCATCCGCGCCGTCAAACTCCAGAAAAAAGCCGCCAAAGTCGGCTTCGACTGGCCCGACCAAGCCGGCGTGCTCGCCAAAATCCGCGAGGAACTCGACGAACTCGAAGACGCCCTGCAATCCGGCGACTCCGCCCACGCCGACGAAGAACTCGGCGACCTCCTGTTCTCCCTCGTCAACCTCGCACGCTTCCGGAAAATCGACCCCGAACTCCTCATGGCCGCCGCCAACAGCAAATTCGAACAACGCTTCGCCGCCATGGAAACCGCCCTCAAACAACAGGGGAAATCCCTCGACGACTCCCCGCTCGAAGCCATGGAAGCCGCCTGGCAAGCCGCCAAATAACCCGCCAGCGACCCACCGCCGGAGCCTCCGCCCGCGCATCTTCCGCCACCCCCGCCACTCCCGGCCCCCGCATCTCCCGCGCGCCGCACCATTCACCATCCGCCATTCGGAACTCCGCATTCAAACCGCCATGCCCTCCCCCGACTCCCATCCCAACGACCCCCTCCACGGAGTCACCCTCAAGACCGTGCTCCAGACCATGGTCGACCGCCACGGCTGGCGCGCCCTCGCCGATCGAATCCCCATCCGCTGCTTCATGTTCGATCCCTCGATCAACTCCAGCCTCAAATTCCTCCGCCAAACCCCGTGGGCACGGAAAAAACTCGAAGACTGGTTCATCTACGAAGCCAACCGCAACCCGCCCCGCCCATAGCCGCCCGCCAGCGCCATCGCCCCGGGCCAGCGCCAACCGCAGCCGGTTTCCCCCCCCTCGCAATCAAATCCCCTTGCCGCCCCCGCCCCCAAACGCTACCAACCCCACGCCTCCCACTGGCGCACGGGGCTGTAGCTCAGCGGTTAGAGCAGGGGACTCATAATCCCTTGGTCGTGGGTTCGAATCCCACCGGCCCTACCAAAACACCCACCGGGTCCACCAGTCACGTGGAACCCACCACCGGCGCCCCTCCTCACCAACAACCCAAAGGTGGGATGAGAACCCAAACGAGCCCCGCGAGTCCATGGGTTCGAAAACCCGGGGCGCTTGTAGCGCCGCAACCAAACCCGCGAAGCGGCAATCCGTTTGGAGGCAACGCCTCAATCCCACCGGCCCTACCAAACCACCCACCGGTTCCAACATCCGGGTCCAGCCGCCATGGCGCCCCTCTCCAAAATGGCCCCAAAGGTGGGATGAGAACCCAAACGAGCCCCGCGAGTCCATGGGTTCGAAAACCCGGGGCGCTTGTAGCGCCGCAACCAAACCCGCGAAGCGGCAATCCGTTTGGAGGCAACGCCTCAATCCCACCGGCCCTACCCCCACGTGCCACCACCACCCCAAAGGAGGGGCGGAGCATGTCCGCCCATGCCAATGCCCGCGCCAATCCCCAGCCGCCGAAACGCGCCCAATCACCCCACCGCGTCCCCATCGCATCCCCACCCGCATCGGCGAACACGTTTCGCCGCTCCTTCCCGCCTCAAGGAGCGGCGATCTCCGAATCGCCGAGCCCCACCAGCGCGCAGCGCGCTACCCGCATCGCTTCAGCAGAACCCGAGCATCCCCATCACATGCGGTCTCAGCGAGACCGCGCTACCTAAGAATTCGCAGCCCATCCACGCATCCCCATCACATGCGGTCTCAGCGAGACCGCGCTACCTTCGCATCCCCCGGTAGGGACGCACCGCCGGGGCGTCCGTCTTCCGCCAATGCCCCGCCCATGGCCTCGCTTGAGATCCGCGCGAAGCTCCCTTCCCTCAATCACCCTTCGTGCCTTCGTGTGAGCCCCATCTTCAATCTTCCATCTCCACCCGCCTGAGCCCACCGGTAGGGACGCACCGCCGGGGCGTCCGTCTTCCGCCAATGCCCTGCCCATGGCCTCGCTTGAGATCCGCGCGAAGCTCCCTTGCTCAATCACCCTTCGCGCCTTCGTGTGAGACCCATCCACAATCCACAATCCACAATCCACAATCCACAATCCACAATCCACAATCTCCAATCCCCATCTCCATCCGCCGCGCAGCGCCCTTGGTGCCTCTTGAGCGCCATCGCTCCAAGCGACGGCGCTTGGCGGTTCAACATTCCCACCGGCCCGCGCTCGCCCCGCATTCCCAATCTTCACTGCAACCTTCGTCGTTCCCGATTGCCGAATTCCCCAGCCCGCGCATCGTCTTCTCATGGACGTCTTCACGCCGGAAAAGCGCTCCGAGGTCATGTCGCGCATTCGCTGCCGCGACACCAAACCGGAACTCACCCTGCGCTCGATGCTCCATCGCCTCGGATACCGCTTCACCGTGAACGGCCCGAAAAACCAACACCTCCCCGGAAAACCCGACATCGTCCTGCCGAAACACCAAACCGTCATCTTCGTGCATGGATGTTTCTGGCACGGACACGAACACTGCCCGCACTTCCGCCTGCCCAAATCCCGCCCCGCATGGTGGAAAGCAAAAATCGAAGCCAACCGCGCCCGCGACCTCCGCAACGAAAACGCCCTCCGCATGCTCGGCTGGCACGTTGTCACGGTTTGGGAATGCGCGCTCCGGAACAAATCCGACCTCCCCTGGCTCGCCAAGCGCCTGCCAGCACTGATCGGGAAACGAATTGGGAATCAGTAAACGAGTTCTCCATTGCCAACCGGTTGCCATGGCAACCCGAGGGACCTTTCCATCACCAGAGACCTTCGGTGGCCCCCCTACACCTCCTGTCGGTTCGAAATCATCCCCCCCGGCATCAAGGTCCACATGGCCGGCACCATCATCCAACATCAGGCTGGGCAGGGACGTTTCTCCGAAACATCCGGCTGAAGCAGCCAGAACCGGCCAAACCACACCGATCACAAACTCCCCCGTATTTTTGGCACTACGATTCCTGGAAACAACCCGCACAGCAATTCCACGATCTGCCCGTAGCTGCCTCTCTCAAAAATCGCCACGGAACTTCCATCCAGCCTCACCCCATAAACCACGAAACGCGGAGCACAAAAACTCTCGTCGTCAGCCTCGTCACCGAACACAAACGGAACAGCCTCATCACTTCCCTTCGCGTTTCGAACTGCCTGAATTCGGAACATTTCAAATCCAGAATTTGATACCGGGTTCTCCACCTCCAGCAACAACGGGTGAGGATAACGCCCATCGACCCACATCGGAAGCCGCATGCGCATAGCGACTCTGAAGCAGTCATACCAATCGAACCGCATGAGAAGGTCGGGATTCACGACCTCGATGCACTCCTCTCCAAAACGTTCCTCCAACAGATAAGGCCAGACGCCATCGAGTTCCTCAAACGCGACATATTTACAAGCCCACTCCTCGAACATGCTCGCAACCCTCATCACCTCCCTCATGAACTGGTCCATTCCCTGATAGCACTCGTTGAGATCCAGATCCGGATCCACACGACATCCATCCAAACACGCTGTGTATAGCGATGTGGAACACGCGAAAACGGCTGCGGGATCTGGGGACTCTGACATCAGTTCCCACAATCACCTGGCCAGGAACACCGGACCTTTCAAGCAGGAAGTCAGTATTTCCTCGCATGGTTTCATCCCGTCAGCAAAATCCCATCATGGCATCAGGAAACCGTTGGACGAGAGATCAACTCCTCATCGTCCTCAACCTCTATCACAAGCTACGCTTCGGCCAGTTCGATCAAAGGCAACCGGTGATCATCGATCTTGCCAATCGCATCGGCCGCACACCAAGCGCAGTGGCGATGAAACTCAGCAATCTTGCATCTCTCGATCCTTCCCTGAAACTCCGCGGCATCGAAGGACTGAAGGGCGCCAGCCAACTCGACAAATCGATCTGGGACGAGTTTCACGAAAACCCGTCCGAACTGGTTCCTCTCAGCCAAGAGCGCTTTGACGCGCTCTTCATCGAATCCGACGGGGAAACCACCGAAGTCATTCCCGGCACCGGCATCCACAAGATTCCACGTCCGCCGGCAGGCGACACCGAAGTCACCCGCACCAGCAAACAACGCCGCGGACAAGACTACTTCCGCGAGATTGTCCTCAACAACTACGCCAATCGTTGCGCCATCACCGGTCTGCCAGTGCGTGAACTCCTCATCGCCTCCCACATCCTCCCGTGGCGCAGCCACGAAACCGAACGCCTCAATGTCCGCAACGGCATCGCCCTCAACCGCCTGCATGATGCGGCGTTCGATCAGGGGTTGATCGGCTTTGATGATGAACTCCGATTGATCCTTGCTCCGAAACTTCACGCATTCTTACCGCAGCAGGCCGTCGCCCATCATTTCGAGTCCTACGAACACAAAACCTTATTGCTGTCCGACGACGCGATCCCACCAAATGCCGAGTTCCTCTCGGAGCACCGACTCCGCTTCAAGATCCCAGCCTAAACAGCCCTCGCGATTTCAAAGAGCTCCGCAGGCACATCGGATTCCAAGCGCCAGACCATCGAGATGGGTCGATTGCCTTCGTACGAAATCAATTCCGCCGCTTGCCCAAGGAAGATAAACGGAGCGGTCTCTCCTTCATGCCTTTTCTCCAAACGGGCGAAGAAAAGAACCTTATACCCGCGTGCGGCGAAATTGAGGTAATTCTGGCCCGTCGCGCTGCTTTGGGTGGTTCCCGCCTGACTCTCCCAATGCAAGGTGTTGCGGCTGATCAAGTAGTCCTTATAGCGTGTCGTCGGCGCAAAATCCCGATCCTCTTTGCGAAACGTAACGAGATGAATGTAGGTCTTCTGAGACTTCACCGAAATCACGCCAACCCCTGTAGCTCCGGATTTCTCAAGGTTCGCCAAACCAAAAGCGGCCTTGATTTCCGCCGTCCCGTAAGCGGCATGCAATCGCAAGGGACCCGCGACCTTTTTTGTTGGATAACGATGCTGCTTCTTCCGCCACTGAACCACCTCGACCATATCCTTGGCGCTCGTCTCATTCCGCAGCCACTTTTCAAAGGATGCGCGATAACTATCCACTCCGACCACCTCTCCCTTTTTGGCCCATAGCAGATAGTGCAGGGCGGCTGCCTGTTCCTCGGTGAAGCCATAACTCGACGGATCTTCGGCAACTCGCGATTTGGACAAAGTCATCATCCGCTCCAACATCTCCGGATCCGTCCGCAAGCAAATCCGTTTCAAGCTTGAGCGGGCTGCTTTCAGGTCCGGGTCACTAACAGCTGACGTCCCGGCCGCCCGGGCCTTCCATTCCGACCAGGTTCGTTTATCCAAAACCTCAATCGGCGAGAGCCCGGTCGATTCGATGAAATTGCCAAAATTGAGAGGCAGTTTTGTCTCGGACTCGAAGGTGCGGATCGCCTCCGGGATGAATGCATTCAAATTCCCCAAGCTCTCCTTAATGTGGTTAAGAATGTGTTCCCGGGCAACCCGCTCCAACTGGATGCTGCAACCCGGTGGCAAATTCGGGAAATCACCTTCGATCTCACGATCAATCCGCCGCCGAGTCGAACGCAAGAGCGCCCCGAACTTCTGGTCGAGTCGATACTTGCGATGGCACTGCCCCACAAAATCGAGCACCGTCAGGCAGTCTTTTTCCGGCGCATGCCGCAGGCCCCGGCCAAGTTGCTGCAAGAACACGGTGAGGCTTTCGGTCGGACGCAGGAACAACACCAGATTGATCTCGGGGATATCAACTCCTTCGCTGAAGACATCCACCACGAACAGGAACGTGATCTTCCCTTTGCGAAAGTCCGCCACACGCTGATCCCGCGTCTGCCTATCGGTTTCACCCAAGACGACCTCGGCTTTCAGCCCCTTCTCCCGGAACTTGCGTGCCATGAAGTTCGCATGCTCCACCCCGGCACAAAACCCCACCGCCCTTGTCGATCGCATATCAGGCTGATAGCGGTCGAGACTTCCCAGGATCACATCGAGCCTTTGAAGGGCGCGAAAATCGTCCCCCGTGTAGACCTTTGTTAGAGCGCTTGCATCGTATTTGCCATTCTTCCAGAATCCCTCACTCGAAACATCAACCGGATCAGTCACCCCAAAGTAGTGAAACGGGCAAAGCAACTTTTCCTCCAGCGCCTCGGGCAAGCGGATTTCCGCCGCAAACTCGTCGTCGAAATCCGGCAGAATCGAACTGCCATCCATCCGTTCGGGCGTCGCGGTCAGTCCCAACAGCACCAGCGGTCGCAGTTCGTCAAAGATCGCCCGATAGCTCGAAGCACGGCCGTGATGCGCTTCATCGACGATCACGAAATCGAAATGCTCAGCGCCGAGAGTTTCCCATGGCCTGCGGTTCCTCAAACTTTGCACCGATGCGAAAACGGATTCCCATTGGCTCGGCACTGCGCCATCCACCAAGAGTTCACCGAAATTCGCATCGCGCAGAACGGTCCGAAAGCAGTCGCGTGCCTGATGAAGGATCTCTTTGCGGTGGACCACAAACAACAGCTTGGCATCGGCTTTGGCCCGCAGGAACCGGGCGAAATCAAACGCCGCAATCACCGTCTTTCCCGTGCCCGTGGCCGCCACCACGAGATTGCGCATGGACCCCGCCTCGCGAGCCGCATCCAAGGCTTCAAGAATCCGCTGTTGATAGGGGTGGGGCTTGATCTCAGCGAAAAATCGAGGCCCGGCAGCCTCGCCACCACCACGGCCGTATTCAAGTGCCTCACGGAACCGCTTGGTCTGCATCTCGTTGTAGATCTCAAATTCGTCCTTGGCCCAATAGGTTTCGAACTCGGCGGCAAACCGCTCAAGCACGTGTGGCATGTCTTGCGCGGTCACCTTGACCGTCCATTCGACTCCGCTGGTCATCGCCGGGGCCGACATGTTGGCCGAGCCGATGTAGGCCGTGGAAAATCCGCTCTTCCTCACAAAATGATAGGCCTTCGCGTGCAGACGGGTCCGGGCCGTATCATAGGAGACCTGCACCGAGAATCCGGGTTGCCGCGCCAACCACTCGACCGCCTCCGCATCCGAGGCACCCATGTAGGAAGTCGTGATGATTCGAACTGGCACCTTGCGCCGCACCAGATCCTCGAAGGCGGGAATCAACAGACGAAGGCCGGACCACTTGATGAATGAAACCAGAATGTCGACCCGATCCGCCGACATCATCTCAGCCCGGATCTCGTGCTCCAACTGGGGGTCGTCCCCTGCGCCGGTGAGCAAGCTGCTCACAGACATGGGTGAATTCGGAACTGCCAGCGGCTCTGGGTTGAGCGGATTCCGCACTTCCCGCAGCAAGGATTTGGGACGTTCCAACAAATGCTTTCGCTGCGTGTATTTCAACCCATCCTGCGCGGATAGCAGCTCAATCAGGCGATTGACCAAGTTACGCCGATCCTCCTTCTTGGTGATTCTCAGCGCCTGTTTGACTACCTGGCCGATGAATTGGCTGTATGATTGGGGTGAGGCCTCGTCATCAATCGCCACAAGAGTGGGAATCAGCTCAGGATTCGCATCAATCAGCGTTTGCAGATCTTGATCCAGTAACGCTTCGTAGAGCCCTTCGGGTAATGGCTTTCTTTCAGGCATGCTCGTTAAGAAGCAATACTCTAATAATCTGATAGAACCAGCCATTTAGTCCTCCCCGCCCCGGTAGGGACGCACCGCCGGGGCGTCCGCCCTCCACCCGCCCCCCGCCTTTCCAACCCGCTCCCCCGCAGGGCCTCCCCCCGCCAGGTTCGCAATTTGGACTTAATCCACGCAATTTGGTTCCATGGAAATCCCATTTCTGCGAGTGACGGTTATCAACCGTCGATTCCGTGCCTTTTTCGCGTGAATCGGGAACCACCCAAAACAACCCAACAACAACCCGCGAATGAGCATGTTGAATCCGGGTCCCGCCATCGCAATCGCCAGCCGGACAGCGCCCGGTGGCGGCGGGATCGCGACGACCGGTTCGAACAATGGCTCCGTGGATTGACAACCCAACTGACATGACGACCCTAACAAGCCTCTTCCCCGTGCTCGCCCAGGCGGGCACCACCTTCAGCAAGCTCGATACGGGCATCGTGATCGGCTACATCGTGTTCATCTGCGTCCTCGGCATCGCCGTGGGCTTCCGCAAGAACACCTCCAGCAGCCAGTTGTTTCTCGCCGGCAGGTCGCTCGGCTGGCCGGTCATCGGGATCTCCCTGTTCTGCGCGAACATTTCCTCCATCCACCTCGTCGGCCTGGCCGCGGACGGCTACCGGGTCGGCATGCCGGTCGGCAACTTCGAATGGGGCGCCTCCTTCTGCCTGATCATTCTGGGCATGGTCTTCGCGCCGTTCTACTTCCGCAGCAAGCTCAGCACCCTGCCGGAATACGTGGAAAAACGCTACAGCCCCGTGACCCGCACGATCCTCGGTGTGATCTTCATCCTCTCCGCCCTGCTGGTCCACATCGGCATGAGCCTCTACGCCGGTGCCAAACTGATGAACGTGTTCTTCGGCTTCGACATCTCCACCGCCATCATCGTGATCGCCGGCGTCACCGCGGTCTACACCGTGCTCGGCGGACTCAAAGCCGTCATGATCACCAACGTCGTCCAGGTCGTCATCCTGCTGGCCGGCGCCATCACCCTCACCTACCTCGGCTGGCAGGCGCTCGGCGCGGAACAGGGCATCACCACCTACGCCCAGCTCAAGGACGCCGTCTCCCCGGACATCTCGCCAACGGTCCTGCAGCCGATCAAGAACGCCGACGGGGCATTCAACGACTTCTCCTGGCTCTGCGTGCTCGTCGGCTACCCGATCCTCGGCATCTGGTACTGGTGCACCGACCAGACCATCGTCCAGAACGTGCTCGCGGCAAAAACCGAGAAAGACGGCCGCGACGGCGCCATCTTCGGCGGATTCCTGAAAATCCTCCCGGTCTTCGTCATGGTCCTGCCCGGCGTCATGGCCTACGCCCTCTACCGCGACGAAATCGGCGACGAAAACAACAACACCCTGATGATCCTGATGCAGAAACTCCTGCAACCCGGGTTCCTCGGCCTCTTCGCCGCCGGCCTGCTCGCCGCCCTCATGAGCACCGTCGCCGCCGCCCTCAACAGCACCGCCACCCTCGCCTCATCCGACATCCTCAAACGCCTCAGGCCCGACACCCCGGACAAGACCCTCGTCTGGTTCGGCCGGATTTCCTCCATCGTCGTCGTCCTGCTCGCCATGGCCTGGTCCACCCAGGGCGACAAGTTCAAGAGCATCTTCGAGGCCATCAACAAGATCCCCATGATGTTCGCGCCCGCCATCACCACCATCTTCCTGATGGGCGTCTTCTGGAAACGCGGCACCAAGCAAGCCGCCATCGGCACCCTGCTCTTCAACATGGCCGTCGGCGTCGTCTACCTGCTCGTCGACATCCCGATCATCACCGACGAACAACTCATCGGCGGCAAACTCGGCATCCCCTTCATGCTCGTCGGCGGCATCTTCTTCGCCCTCTGCCTCGTGCTCTACATCGTCGTCAGCCTGGCGACCCCGGCACCCGACGAAGCCCACCTCAAGAATCTCGTCTGGGAACACCCGCTCGGATTCCTCAGCGAAGGAAAAATCACCGGCGTCACCGATCCCCGCATCATGGCGCTGCTGCTTCTCGCCATCATGGTCGTGCTCTATTGTGTCATGTGAGGGACCTGCTCCCGCCGAATCGGATGGGGTCATGGGGATTGCGCCCCATGACCCTTCCACACCACCGGACATGCGGTTTTCCGCATCCGGCGGTTGAACCCAGCTTCTATTCACCTGCCGACTCCAGATGCTGATGCGACTTCCCAAGGGATGATGAACCC
>JAUTCT010000026.1 GCA_030673875.1 Verrucomicrobiota bacterium JB025
AAAGTTGCCCACAACAGTCCGCTTCTCCGACGAGTTAGAGCCCCATTCTCGAATCGGCCTGTCGTGGACAACTTTCAAGAGGCTCCCGTCGCTTCGCGGCGGTCAGCACGCGGTTTCACCCACTAATTTGGCGGAAGAGGCTGATTTCGAGTGTGGCGCCGGGTGGAAAACGGACGGCTGGGGTGCTGGTTTGCGCTGCATTGGGAGCGCTCTCGCCGGTGCTGCATGCGTTGGAACTGCGGGTGTATTCGGAAGAACGGCACGACCGGTTCAGCGGGTTTCCCGCGGCCCCGGTTGCCAATCCGGGCTTCATTCACCAGGATGTGGACCTGACGGGTGTCGGTTGGAGGGTGGGTGCGGCGGAGCCCCGGTCACTCACGCTGGTGTCACCGAAGTTCTTTATCGGGGCGAGGCACTATCGGCCGTCGGTTGGTGACACGGTGCGGTTTGTTGCGGCGGACGGGAGCATCCGCGACTACACGGTCAAGGCGAACCACGACATCCTCAACGACGATTCCGAGGCCGATGGCGGTCCGAAGGCGACCGACGTGTCGCTCGGTGAGTTGGTCGAGGCGGTGGGCGATTCCGATGGCGTGGGTTTCCAACTGTATCTCAACCTGGCGACCGAGGCCGCGTATCTGGTGCCGCCGTATCACGAGCTGATCGTGCTCGGGAAATCGGTTCGCGGCGGCAACGGCACCGCCACGGCGATCAACGATTTTTTCGGGACGCCGCTCACATCCGGCGGAGGCATCAACAACACCCGCACCCTTGAGTTCGTGTATCAGTCCGTTGGCGGGCAGCAGGACGATGCGTTTGCGGAGGGTGGCGATTCCGGCAGTCCCAGCCTGGTCAACGTGGACAACCGCGGGGCGATCGTCGGCGTTCATACCGCGATTTTGAGTGCTTTGGGGACGACGACCACGATTGACAGTTTCGTCGCGCATCCGCCCTACATCAGCCAGATCAATGAGATCATGGCGGCCGAGGGGTATCACATGACCGAGGCGATACCGGGCTCGATTTCGCTGACGCTCAGCGCCGCGCTGCCGGAGGTGATCCGTGCGGGGTATGAGGCGGAGTTCGGCATCGGGGTGTCGAACGACGATTTGCTGAACGACGGCAACAACCTGAAGGTGTCGCTTGCATTTCCCGCCAGCACGACGGGCATTTCCGCTGCCGGGAGCGAGTGGCTCGCCGAGATTGACGGAAGCTCGGTGGCGGCGAGAAAGGGCGGACTCGCGGCTGGCGCGAGCACCAGTCTGGAGGCGCGGTTCACCGCCACGGTTGCCGGGACCTACGATCTGGCGGTCGGGGTTTCCGCGGACGAGGCTTCGCCGGAGGTCGAGACGGTTTCCATCGAGGTGGTTGAATCCTACCTGAGCTGGTCATCGGCGTTGGCTGATCCCGACCCCGCGGCGGATCTTGATTCCGACGGGTTTTCCAACCTGCTGGAATATGCCTTCGGGGGAAATCCGGAACAGTCGTCCGTGTTTCAAGCCGACGGCACGACCCGGCTGGCTCCGCAGGTGGCCACGACGACGGCGGACGGGGAGGTGACGCTCCAGTTCATCCGCCGGAAGGATGCGGAGCGGCGCGCCCTGAGCTACGTTCTGGAGTGTTCCCCGACGCTCGATGCGCTGAGTTGGTCCGATGCCGGTGCGGCGATCGTGCAAAGCGGCGTGGAGTCGCTCAGCGACGGGTATGAGCGGGTCACTGTCACGCTCGAGCGCCCGGACGAGGGGATGTTTTACCGGGTAGCGGTGGCGCTTTCCGAAGCCAACTAGGTCCGGGGGGGGCGGTGCCGGGGGGCGGGAATAAATCGTGGCGGCGGGGATGCGACCGTGATTGACGCGCGGCTTGCGGCGTGGATTCTTAGACAGTTCCGCTCCGAGCAACCCTTATGGAAAATTTGAACGTCAAAATCCGGCATCTTGAACTTCGCGACTACGAGGACCTGCGCGAGGCGATGCGGCTCTCCTACACGGGGCTCGACGGCGATCCGTGGAAACGGCGTGAGGTCGCCAACCTGCTCGAGCGTTTCCCGGAGGGGCAGGTGTGCGTGGAGGTCAACGGGCGGGTCGTCGGTTGTGCGCTGGCGCTGATCGTGAACTACGCGAAGTTCGGTGACAACCACACCTACGAGCAGATCACCGCGAACGACTCATTCAAGACGCATGACCCCGAGGGGGACGTGCTTTACGGGATCGATGTGTTCGTGCATCCGGAGTTCCGCGGGATGCGGCTGGCGCGGCGGATGTATGACGCGCGCAAGGAGCTGTGTGAAAACCTGAACCTGCGTGCGATCGTGGCCGGCGGGAGGATTCCCGGGTTTTCGAAATACGCGGGTGAGATGACGCCGAAGCAGTATCTGGAGGCGGTGCGGCTGAAGGAGGTGCGCGACCCGATTCTTTCGTTTCAGCTGGCGAACGATTTCCACGTCCGCAAGTTGATCCGCGGGTATCTCGCGGATGACCGGGAGTCGAAGACGTATGCGACCCTGCTCGAGTGGAACAACATTTATTACGAGGAGAAGACCCACCTGCTGGCACCGAAGAAGCGCGAGATCCGGCTGGGGATCGTGCAGTGGCAGAACCGCCCGGCGACCCGGCTGGAGATGGTTCTGGATCAGGCGGAGTATTTCATCGACACGGTGAGCGACTACGGATCGGATTTCATCCTGTTTCCGGAGTTTTTCAATGCGGCGCTGATGGTGAACTTCAACGACCTGTCGCAGGCGGATTCGATCCGTCAGTTGGCGGGGTTCACCGATGCGATCGTGGCCAAGATGCGCGAGTTTGCGGTGAGCTATAACGTGAACATCATTGCCGGCAGCATGCCGCAGCTTGTGGACGGGAACTTGTATAACACCGCCTGGTATCTGGGGCGAGACGGCAAGGTCGAGTCGGTCCGGAAGCTGCACATTACGCCGAGTGAGCGCGAGAGTTACGGGATGATCGGGGGTGACACGCTTGCGGCGATCGACACCGATTGTGGCAAGATCGGGATTCTGATTTGTTATGACGTGGAGTTTCCGGAGTTGCCGCGGTTGTTGCGCGAGCAAGGGGCCGAGATTCTGTTTGTTCCGTTCATGACGGACCTGCAGAACGGCTACAACCGGGTGCGTTTCTGCTCGCAGGCGCGGGCGATCGAAAACGAGTGCTTCGTGGTCATCGGCGGAAGTGTCGGCAACCTGCCGCGGGTCGACAACATGGACATCCAGTATTCGCAGTCGGCGGTGTTTTCGCCGAGTGATTTTGCATTTCCGAACAACGGGATCGTGGCGGAAGCGACGCCCAACACGGAGATGGTGCTGATTGCCGACGTCGACATGGACCTGCTCAAGGACCTCCATAACAATGGCAGCGTGACCAACTTCAAGGACCGTCGCCAGGACCTCTACACGCTCCGGCTGCGGACCAGGAGAAAAACGGATTCCTGACTCCGCCGGGGGCGGCGGGAGCGGGATGCAATGGCGGGTGGGCGGGCCTCGATGCGGAGGGTGGGCGGGCCTCGATGCGGAGGGCGGACGGGCTTGGAAAAAATGGTGATTTTTTGGCCGCCGGAGAGGGCAATTTTCTAGCAAAATCGGGGTGGGTGGTTAGCCTGACGCATGAGAGATACGCTTTTGCAGAACCCGGTATTTGGAATGGCGGCGGAGCAGTTTGACAAGGTGGCGGATTTTTTGAAATTGGACGACGACCTGCGCGAGCGCTGCAAGTGGCCGAAGCGGTTGATCACGGTGTCCGTGCCGATCGAGCGGGACGATGGATCGACCGAGGTGTTTTTCGGCTACCGGGTGCAGCATCACCTGACGCGGGGTCCGGTGAAGGGCGGCTTGCGGTATCATCCGGCGGTGGATTTGGGCGAGATCGCGGCCCTGGCGATGTGGATGAACTGGAAGTGTGCGCTGATGGATCTGCCGTTTGGCGGCGGCAAGGGAGGGATCAGTTGTGACCCGAGGACGATGAGTGATGGCGAACTCGAGCGGCTGACGCGGCGGTTCACGATGGAAATGATGCCATTCATCGGCCCGGATGTGGATGTGATGGCGCCGGACATGGGGACCAACGAACAGACGATGGCGTGGATCACGGACACGTATTCGGTGCACATGGGGCATCTGGTGCCGGGGATCGTGACGGGCAAGCCGCTGAACCTGCAGGGGTCGAGCGGGCGGACGCGGGCGACGGGGCAGGGTGTGGGGTTCATGGCGTCCAACGCGCTGCACGAGCTCGGCGTCTCGGTGGACGGCGCGACGGCGGTGGTCCAGGGGTTTGGCAACGTGGGGTCGAATGCGGCGCTGACGCTGAATTCCTACGGGGTGAAAATCTGCGGGGTGTCCGATGTGAACGGGGCGATCTGGAATGCGGGCGGCATGGACATGAAGAAGCTGATGGCGCACTACGAGGCGACGGGCACGGTGGTGGGATTCGATGGTGCCGAGGAGATGGCGCCGTGCGGCCTGCTGATCCAGGAATGCGACATTCTCGCGCCGTGCGCGCTGGACCGGGTGATCGACAAGAGCAATGCGGCGGACTTGAAATGCAAGGTGCTGGCCGAGGGGGCGAACGGGCCGACGACACCGGAGGCGGATGTGATCCTGGATGACCGGGGCGACGTGATGGTCATTCCGGACGTGGTGTGCAACGCGGGAGGCGTGACGGTTTCCTACTTCGAGTGGGTTCAGAACATGCAGCGTTTCCTGTGGAGCGAGCGCGAGGTGATCACGCGGCTGGAGACGATGTTGCAGCAGACGTTTGGCAAGATCAGGGCCTATGCGAATGACCACCAGGTGTCGAACCGGATGGCCGCGCAGGCGATCGCGATCCGCACGGTGGCGGATGCGAAGAAGTCGCGCGGTTTGTTCCCGTGAGCGGCGGGATCAGCCGGCAGTCTGATAGTGGAGGTGGAAACTCGAGCGGGGTTTGCCGTTTTCCATCCACTTGCGGAAGCTGATGCCCCTCATGGCATCGAGGGATTGTTCGAGTTGCTCGAACTCGTCCCGGTCGGTGAGGGATTTCAGTTCGGCGGGCATGTCCTCGGCGAGGGCGTCGGCCTGGTCCTGGTTCATGGCGATCATTTCGCGGCCCCACGCGATGAATGGCTGGAAGTCGACTTCGATGCGCATGCCGGTTTGCCGTCCGGTGGCGGGCGAGGCGGCGGCTTGGGCGAAGTCTTGGGCCATCGAGCGTGAGGTGCCGAGCATCCAGATGTCGTCGTTCAGGGTGACGCCGGGGAGGAAGTCGCCGCCGATGAACGGGAGCGGGGCGAACCAGGTGACGAGGCCGGCGGACTCGACGGACTGGGGCTGGATGAGCGGGAGTTTCTCGCCGGAGAGTTCGGTGGCCCATGCGGTGAGGCTGCGCCAGCTGTTGACGCCGGAGGTGCCGGCGGCGCTGAGTTGGGTGCGGTCGAGCACGTTGCGGGCGTAGGTGAAACGCGGGGCGCGGAATTTGGCGACGGTTTCCTCCGGGATGCCGGGCACGGGCGGGACTTCGCCGTCGAGGTCGAGCACGAAGGCGACTTCATCGCCGATGCCCGCGCGGAATTCGTCGCGGTAGGCGCGGTTGAGCTCGCGGAGCTCGGCGATGGCGCGGTCGGTGATGGTTTCGGGTGCCATTGCGGCGGTTTCCGGGGCGTTGGCGCGGACTTCCTCGAGCATGGCTTCGGCGATGGCGGCGAAGTGTTCGAGCTGGCTCCAGCGGGCGTTGTTGCGTTCGCGGTTCTGCACCCAGTTGGCGCGGATGGCGGGCGAGTTGGCGTCGGTGGCGGAGGCGAGCGAGTGGGGTGTCTGATAGTCGAGGTCGGGGTCCGGCCAGCCGCCGCGGGATTCGATGCGCCAGCCGCGGTCCCGGACGCAGAGGATCGAGAGGGCGGAGGTGTCGCGGCGGGCGATGTCCCGCGAGGTGTCGGCGAGTCCGGTGAAGAGCTTGCGGAGGTTGTCCTGGTGTGTGACCGGCTCGCGGATGGCGCCGGCGATGGCGTTCCAGTAAAGGGAGTCGTCGAGCCACGGCAGGGCGGAGTCGACCATGTCTTCTGATAGATAGGTGAAGGCGATGAGCGGGTTTTGAGCGAACTGGTGTGTCCAGCGCAGGGATTCGGCGGCGGCGAGGGATTGGTCCGGCGTGGCGGCGAGTTTGAAGCCTTCCTGTCCGTTGCCGATGTAGGTGATCACGCGGCCGTCGGCGGTGCCGGCGGCGATGGTGATGCGGAGTTTTTCGAGCGCGCTGAGGAAGCGTTCAATGCGTTGTTCGCTGATCTGGGGCGGGAGGGTGTCGGCGATGCCCTGTTTGGCGAGTTCGGCGCGGGCATCCTCGATGACTTCCTCAAACAGGAAGTCGCCGGCAACTTCGAATCCGCGGAGGGTGGTGCCGCAGGATTCGATTTCGACAGGCTTGCCGATTTCCTCGTTGTTGATGGCGGTGAGGAATTCGTTGCGGATGAATTCGTCGCACTCGGCGAGTTTGGATGCATCCGGCTGCCAGCCGAAGACGACGCTCGGGATCTGGATGCGTTGGTTTTTCTCGAGTGCGTCGAGCCATTGGTTGGCGAGGTCGTCGGGGAGGTTTCCGGCCATTCGGGTGAAGTCGGCGGGGGTGTCCGTTTCGCTGATGGCATCGAGCACGGCTCCGGCGACGGTGCCGGCGAAGGTGGCGGAGAGGGAGCGGTAGGTTTCGCCGAAGAGCCTGAGTTGGTCGCCGGTGCCGGGGCCGACGAAGAGGAAGAATTCGTCGCCGGTGTAGCGTGCGATTTCCCGGAGTGTTTCCTCGGTGAGCGGGAGGTCGTCGCTTTCCTCGTTGGTTCCGTCTTCGTCCACGGTGAGTTCCTTCTGGACGAGGAATGCCTTGGTGAGGGCGTCGGTCATTTCGTCCATGAAGTGGCCGGAAATATAGAGGTCGGCGTCGGCGGGGACGTTGATGGCGAAGCCGAGGTGGGAGGCGACGGCGGGGGGCGGTGTCGCGGTTTGCGCGGCGGTGGCGTCGGTGGTTCCGGGTTCGGCGTTGGATTGCTCCGGTTTGTTGCAGGAAACGGGGAGCGTGGCTGCGAGTGCGAGGGCAAGCCAGGATCTGGGTGTGGGCATGATCCGAGGCTAACTGGACAGTTGGGCGGAACTCAATTCCACAAATGCGGGAAATGTATAAGCGGGAGATTTTGACGATGGGAAATTGCGTTGTTATCATGGCCCATGACAGCGATGGAAACCTTGAGTGCCGTGTTGGGTTGGTGCGCGTTGATCAACATGGGGGTGTTGATCGTTTCCTCGCTCGCCGTGGTGGCGTGCCGCGGATGGATGATGCGGATGGATGATGCGGATGCACGGGCGGATGTTCGGGATGGACGAGGCGGGGCTGGCCGCGGCGTATTTCCGTTATCTGGCGACGTTCAAGATCGTGGTGATCGTGTTCAACCTGGTGCCGTGGGTGGCGTTGCAGATCGTGATGTGATGGCGCGCGGCAGCGTTGCGGGGATCCGGGGGTGCCGCTTCGCTCGCCCCCCGGCTACAGGCTTTGATCCCTCCGGGATCATGTTCGGGTCTGCGGAGGGTCGTGAGGTGCTTGGATGTTAGGGCGCCGCTGGCATCCCTGCCGGGATGCGGTGGCTGGCGGTGGCGTGGGATCCGGGGGTGTCGCTTCGCTCGACCCCCGGCTACAGGCTTTGATCCCTCCGGGATCATTTGATGGGTTTGCGGAGGGTCGTGAGGTGCTTGGATGTTAGTGCGTCGCTGTCATCCCTGCCGGGATGCGGTGGCTGGCGGTGGCGTGGGATCCGGGGGGCGCTTCGCTCGACCCCCGGCTACAGGCTTTGATCCCGCCGGGATCATTTGTTGGGTTTGCGGAGGGGGCAAATGGGAGGGCTGCGGGGTGGCGCAGCCCTCCGGGAGTGTCTGGCGGGTGCCGCGGCTGGTTCAGCCGTTGAGTTTGGCGAGGGATTTGGGGATGAAGACGCCGTCTTTGCGGATGGTTTTTCCGTCGAAGAGGATTTCGCCGCCGCCCCAGTCCTTGCGCTGGATGTTGACCATGTCCCAGTGGACCTGGGAGCGGTTGCCGTTGTCGGCTTCCTCGTAGGCCTGGCCGGGGGTGAAGTGGAATGATCCGGCGATTTTCTCGTCGAAGAGGATGTCGCGCATCGGTTCGCGGATGACCGGGTTGAAGCCGAGGGCGAACTCGCCGATGTAGCGTGCGCCGGGGTCGCTATCGAGGATCTTGTTGAGCTGGCGGGTTTTGGCGCCGGCCTCGGCCTTGACGATTTTGCCTTCGGAGAACTCGAGGCGGATGCCGTCGAAGGGGATGCCCTGATAGATGGTGGGGGCGTTGTGGGTGACGTAGCCCTCGACCGAGTCGCGGACGGGTGCGGTGAAGACCTCGCCGTCGGGGATGTTGTAGTTTCCGCCGCAGACGATGGCGGGGATGTCCTTGATGGAGAACTTGAGATGGGTGCCGGGGCCGGTGATTTCGACGCGGTCGGTGCGGTCCATGAGCTTTTTGAGGGCGTTCATGGAGGGCTTGAGCGCCTTGTAGTCGAGCAGGCAGACGTCGAAGTAGAAGTCTTCGAAGGCCTCGCTGCTCATGCCGGCCTGCTGGGCCATGGCGGGGTGGGGCCAGCGCAGCACGCACCATTTGGTTTTGGCGACGCGGTGGTTGAGGACCGGGCGCATGTGTTTCATGGCCAGTTTCATTTTGGCGGCGGGGACGTCGCTTGTTTCCGCGATGTTGTGTGATCCGCGGATGGCGATGTAGGCGTCCATGTCCTTCATCTCGGCGAGGAGGTGCTTGGAGATGATCGAGTATTGGGCATCGTCGGCACCTTTGAGCATCTCGCGGGTGAGCAGGCCGCTGTGGAGGCGGAGGACGGGCACGGCGCCGCGCGAGCGGACTTCGCGGATCAGCGCGAGGCCGACGCTTTCCGGGGTGTCGTGGAGGTCGAGGAGGACTTTTTCGCCGCGTTTGAGGGTGGTCGAATAGCGGACGAGTTGGCGTGCGAGGGCGTCGATGCGTGGGTCGTGCATGGAGGGGGTTTTAGCGAGATTGTGGGCGGATGCCAAGGGTGGAGGTGGGCGTGGCGGTTGGTTTGAGCGGGCATCAGCCGAACTTGAGCGGTTGGCCGGTGGTGGCGAGCACGCCGCGCCAGAGTTCGCCTTCGAGGTCGATGCGTTTGCCGCCGGATTTGCCGCCGGCGGTGATGAGTTCGATCGGGACGTGGACGAACTGGCCGTTGAGGTAGGAGATCACCAGGCCGGTGCGGCCGGACATGGCGGCGTGGACGGCGTGGCGGGCCATGCGGTCGCAGAGGATCGAGTCCTCCTCGTTGGCGGGGCAGCCGCGGATTTGGTAGCCGGGGTCGAGGTAGCGCATGACCATTTCGATGCCGCGGGAGTTGAAGTGGTCGGTGATGGCGTCGCGCAGGAAGGTGCCGATGTCCTGGAGTTTTTTATTTCCGGAGGCGTCGGTTGAGTTGCTTTCGTCGAGCAGGTCCTGGCCGGCGCCCTCGGCGACGACGATGACGGCGTGGTGTTTGAGGTCGAGGCGTTTTTCGAGTGCCTGGAGGAGTCCGTTCGGGCCGGCGAGGGCGAAGGGGAGTTCGGGGATGAGGCAGAAGTTGACTTCCTGGCTGGCGACGGTGGCGGCGGCGGCGATGAAGCCGGCGTTGCGGCCCATGAGTTTGATGATGGAGAGGCCGTTGTTGACGCTGTGGGCCTCGGTGTGTGCGCTGTCGATGACGCCGACGGCTTCGGAGACGGCGGTGGTGAAGCCGAATGAGCGGGAGACGAAGCGGACGTCGTTATCGATGGTTTTGGGGATGCCGACGACCGAGAGCGGGTGGCCGCGGCGTTCGGCTTCCTGGTGGAGGTCGCGGCCGCCGCGCTGGGTGCCGTCGCCGCCGACGGTGAAGAGGATGTCGATTTGTTGTTCGATGAGGAAGTCGACGGCGGTGTTGGTATCGACGGGGCCGCGTGAGGTTTCGATGTCGGTGCCGCCCTTGATGTGGATGTCTTCGACGAAGTCGTCGGTGAGTTCGATGGGTGGTTTTCCTCGGGATGGGTCGAGGCCGCGGTATCCGCCGCGGATGCCGAGGACGGATTGGACGCCGTATGAGCGGCGGAGTTCGCGGGTGACGGAGCGGATGACGTTGTTGAGGCCTGGGCAGAGGCCGCCGCAGGTGACGATGGCGGCGCGGGTTTCGGCCGGGTTGAAGAAGAGGTTTTTGCGGGCGCCGGCCATTTCGAAGAGGAGGAGGTCCCCGGGGGCTTTTCCGTCCGGCCAGGAGGCGGAGGAGGGGACCCGGATGTTTTCGGGGATGGGCATGGGCAGCGGCGAGGGGAAGCGGGGGTCGCCGAGGATGTCGATGTTGCAGGTTTTCATGGGACGGGGTTTCGGTCCTGGGGAATGGGGTTTGTTGCTAGAATGTCGGGGAGCCGCGGGCAAGTATGGACTCGGGGCGTGGCGATCCCGCCGGGGGAAAGGAACCACTGATTTCACGGATTTCACAGGATTTGCTCAGGCTGGATGTGCTGGTTTGACGGGAAGTCGGGTCAAGCCGGGGGGGATTCATCCGCATCGGAGCCGAAAAGGTCACCGGGCAAGCGGGTGGAAATTGGCGGATTCTCCGGGTTGGACGGGTGCCGGCGCTTGGTTTGGGCTTGGCAGGGGCGGCTGGTGGATTAAACCAAGGGCATGGTGCTTGGAATTCTGGGATCGGGATCGGGATCGAACATGCAGGCGATCCTCGATGCGATCGAGGCGGGTGAGCTGGACGCGCGGATCGCGGTGGTGCTCTCGGACAATCCGGATGCGTTTATTCTGGAGCGGGCACGCAAGAACGGGATCGACGCGGAGGTGATCGACTGCCGCGGGTTCCGGACGAAGTTTCCGGAGGAGGCGCAGAAGGAGGTGGCGGCGACGCTGAAGGCGGCGGGGGTGGAGCTGGTGTGTCTGGCGGGCTTCATGCGGCTGGTGAAACGGCCGCTGCTGGAGGTGTTTCCGCAGCGGATCCTGAACATCCATCCGGCGTTGTTGCCGGCGTATCCCGGGCTGCACGCGTGGGAGCAGGCGGTCGAGGACGGGGCGAAGGAGAGCGGGTGCACGGTGCATTTCGTCGACGAGGGGATGGATACGGGGCCGGTGATTTTGCAGGAGGCGGTGCCGGTTTTACCGGATGATACGGCGGAGACGCTGCACGCGCGGATCCAGGTGGTGGAGCACCGGTTGTATCCGGAAGCGATCCGGCGGGTGATGGCGACGTTGTAGAATTACGGGATATGTCACGCCAGGCGCTTCATGAACTACGGAACCGGCTCACCGAGACGGTGATTGGGTCGTCGGACGCGGCGGAGCTTTTGCTGACGGCGTTGTTGGCGCGCGGGCATGTGTTGATCGAAGGGGCGCCGGGGATCGGCAAGACGAGTCTGGCGCATGCGCTGGCGTCGTCGATGGGCGGGAGTTTCAAGCGGGTGCAGTTCACGCCGGACCTGTTGCCGGCGGATTTGCTGGGGAGTTCGCTCTACCGGATGGACCGGGGCGAGTTTGAGTTCATTCCGGGTCCGGTGTTTGCGAACTGCCTGTTGGCGGACGAGATCAACCGGACCTCGCCGCGAGTGCAGTCGGCGCTGCTGGAGTGCATGAACGACGGGCGGGTGACGCTGGAGGGGGTGACGCGGGATTTGCCGTCGCCGTTTCTGGTGATTGCGACGCGCAACGACACGTATGCGACGGGGACCTTTCCGCTGCCGGAGCCGCAGCTCGACCGGTTTTTGCTATCGGTGGTGATGAGTTTGCCGGATGAGGAGGTGCAGAACCGGATCCTGATGGCGCACGCGGAAGGGCGGATCCCGGAATCGCACGGGGAGGCGCTGGTCTCGCTGGAGGAGATTCGCGCACTGCAGGGCGAGGCGGGGGCAGTGCCTGTTTCGGCGGCGGTGGGTGAGTATATCACGGCGCTGTGCCAGGGGCTGCGGCAGTTGGCCGGGGCGGAGCATTCGGTTTCGGTACGGGCGGCGCTGGCGGTGATGCAGGCGGCGCGGGCGAACGCGTTTCTCGATGAGGCGGCGGCGGTGTATCCGGATCACGTGCAGGCGGTTTTCGCGGCGGTGATGCGGCACCGGGTGATCGCGGAGGACGGTGGGGATGCGGCGCTGTGGATCGCCGAGGTGCTGGAGCGGACGCCGGTGGTCTGAGGGGACGGCGATGCTTGGGTCCTTGGTCGCCCGTTGTGGATGGAACGTCGGCGAGCTGGCTCAAACTCAGGGAGCCGACTATTCAAAGCGCTTGATGCATTCCCTGTATGACAAGGATTCATGCAGATTCATGGAGGGATGGTGTGACGATGCGGGGACTGACCCTAAAGAACTCCGGCG
>JAUTCT010000027.1 GCA_030673875.1 Verrucomicrobiota bacterium JB025
GTCGAGGTCATCGATGAACCAGCCTTCGCCGGGCGTGGCGGCGTTGTCGCTGACCATGCGGAAACGCAGTTTCACATTGGAGAGGCCCTTCCATGGCGAGAGGTCGATGCGCTGGCGCTGCCAGGTGGAGCGGGATATTTCATAGGCGCCGTAGGTGTAGATCGTGGGGCCTCCGGTGCCTGAGATTTCGATCCGGAACCAGTCTCCGGAGTTGAGGCCGTAGCGGTCCCAGAAGGTGAGGACCGGCCACTCGGTGTTGCGCAGGTCGACGGCGGTTTCGATGTAGGTGTTGGTGTTCTGGGCGTAGCTGGCACCGGGCGAGCTGGCGAGGCAGGAGGCACCCGTTCGTTTCACGGCAGTGGAAAGGCCCCACGCGCTGGTGCCGGTGTCGGCACCGGTGTTCCAGTTGAGGAGGTCGGCATCGAAGTTGGCGGCAAATGGCAGCGGGTTGTTCAAGGTGAGCGCCACGGTTTCATTGGCGCTGTCCGCCGAGTAGGTGCCGTAGGGTGAGACGGCATAAACGCGGTAGTAATAGGTCGTGTCGAGCGCCAGGCCGCTGTCGGTGAAGGTGGTCTGCGTTTGGTCCGTGATGACTGCGATGCGCGGCGAGTTGATGCCCACGCCGGTGCTGGTGGAGCGGTGGATGGCGTAGTGGGAGAACGGCAGCGAGGTGTTCGCGGTCCAGGTGAGGCGCATGCCGTGGGAGGTGATTTCATCGGCAGCGGGTGCGGCGACCACTGCCGGGGCCTCGGCGGCCGAAATGTCGTCGATCCACCAGCCGTCGGCGTTGGTGGAGGCGTCGGTGGTGAGGCGGAAGCGGACCAGGACCGAGCTTTGGCCGGCGTAGGTGGTGAGCGGGATGCGCACGCGGGTCCAGACCTGAGTGCCGCTGGTGTAGCTGGCGAGCACCGACCAGCTGGTGCCCTGGTTGGTGGAAATTTCCACGTTGGCGGTGTCTCCCGAGGCGAGGACGTAGCGGTGATGGAAGGAAAGCACCGGATTCACCGCGCTGCTCAGGTTCATCGGCGCGGCGAGGCGGAGCGGCTGCGAGGCGATGCCATCGGCGTAGTTGGCGCCGGGGGAATCCGACCAGGCGCGGCTCGGGCTGTTGGCGTCCTCATCGGAGAGTGCCCACGGCGCGGTGGCCAGCCACAGGTTGGGGCTGCCCTCGCCATCGTCGAGGAACGGGAAATCCATGCCCGCGGGGGTGGTGACGGAGACCTCGTTGCTGAGCGAATGGAGTCCGCGGCTGGTGAGCGTGAGGACGCGGTAGTGGAAGTTGGCTTTCGGCGCGACGGCGATGTCGGTGCACTCGACGGTGGCGGAGTCGGTCAGGGTGGCGACGGTTTTGGCGGTGCGCCAGTCGAAGCCCGCGCTGGTGCCGCGCAGGACGATGTAGGAGGCAAATCCGGCGTCGGTGGAGGCGGACCAGCGCAGGGTGACGGCGGTTTGGCCGAGGTCGGTGCCGGTGGGGGTATCGAGAGTTACGGGTTCGGGCGCGCTGCCGATGACCACGTCATCGAGATACCAGCCGTCCATGACGATCGATGAATCGGTGGTCATGCGGAAGCGGATTTTGGTGTTGGTTTCCGCGGCAAACGACGAGAGGTCGAGTTGGTCGCGGACCATGGCCGGGTGGGTGCCGGAGTAGCTGGCAAGTGGGGTGGCGGACCAGGTGGAGCCGCCGTCGGTGGAGATTTCCACGTGGCCGAAGTCGTAGCCGTTTTCCAGTTCGTAGGAATGCTGGAATGCGAGGGCAGGGCGTGCGGTGGCGGCCAGCGTGACGGCGGATGTCAGCGTGAGCGAGGTGTCGTTGTTATTGGTGTAGAAGGCCCCCGGGGTATCGGTGACCGAGTGGGTGGGCGAGGCGGCGCGGGTGGTGGTGGCCGCCCATGCGCCGGTGGCCTGCCATTGGGCGAGGCCGGACTCGAAATCGTCGGTGACGAGCGGGGTGGGTTGGGCGGCTAGGATCGCGGTGGTGATGCTCCAGATGGTGGCAGTCCGGATTCCGAAACGGGTTTCGAGTTTCATGTGATGCCTCTTTCTCGGGTTGCCCCGGAAGTCCGGCTTGTCCCGCCGCTTCCAGGGTGGGTTTTGATGGGGGTTTTGAAGGAATGGGCTCCCGGCGGCCCCGGGGATCCGCCTCATTTGATGAGGTCGGCCGGGGGCAGCCACGATTTCATCCAACAGTTCTTCTGTTATCGCATGAGACGACTTTTACCGATCATTCTCAATCTGTTCGGAAGGGGTGCTGAATAAAACGCAAGATATGCGTAGTCGGAATTCCGGCGATTTCGTGGGTTTTGAATCAAATCGGATTATTTGTCCGGCGGAGGGGCGGTGTGAGCGGGCGAGTGGATTGCGGAGTCGCATTTGCCGGACGGCTCGGAGATCCGTCCCTGCCAGGGGAGGGTGAATTGGGTGGGGGGAATCGGCCGGGTGCGTGGCGAGCGAATGCGAGGGTTGAGGTCGCATTCGCCGGGTGCCGGGTGCTGGGCGCGTGGCGCCGGGGGTGGTGGTTAGAGGACGCCGTTGGCGCAGTTGCATTCCCCTTCGCCGGAGAGGGCGTTGATCAGGTTGGTGAGGGATTTCATCGCCTGACGGGGGACGCTTTCGTAGGTGCGGGATCCGATGTGCGGGGTGATGACGCTGTTCGGGGCGTGGAGCAGCGGGTGGTCGGGGGACGGGGGTTCTTCGTCGAGCACGTCGGCGCCGTAGCCGCCGAGTTTACCGGATTCGAGGGCGGCGACGATGTCGGGGGTTTCGACGATTTCACCGCGGGCACAGTTGAGGATGATGACGCCGTCCTTCATTTCGGCGATTTTGGCGGTGTTGATCATGCCGCGGGTTTCGTCGGAGAGGTTGCAGTGGAGCGAGACGACGTCTGAGCCGGTGAGGACTTCGTCCATGGTGGCGCAGCGTTTGACCTGGTGTGCGGCGGCGAATTCCTCCGGCCAGTAGGGGTCGAAGGCGATGACGTCCATGTCGAAGGCGCGGGCGCGGACGGCGACTTCCTTGCCGATGCGGCCGAGGCCGACGATGCCGATGGTTTTGTGGTAGATTTCGTGTCCGGTGACGCGCATCCATTCGCCTTTGCGAGCGGCTTCGGCGGTATCGACGATGCGTTTGGTGATGCCGATGAGGAGGCCGAAGGTGTGTTCGGCGACGGTCATGTGGTTGACGCCGGGGGTGAAGAGGACGGGGACCTTGAGTTCCTTGGTGGCGGGGATGTCGATTTTATCGAGGCCGATGCCGTATTTGGAGATGATCTTGAGGCGGGGGAGGGATTTTTCGATGACGGCGCGGGTGATGGCGTCGTCGCCGCAGAGGAAGGCGTCGAAGTCACCGGCGAGTTCGAGCATGCGTTGTTCGGAGAGCGGGCCACGTTCGCGGACGATGTCCCAGCCTTGGGATTCCATGAGTTCGTGGTGCGGGCCGGGGGTGTCTTGGTAGCTGCAGGTGGTGAGGAGGATGCGCATGGTTTGGTGTTTTTCGTTGTGAGTGGGTGGATTCCAGCACTTCGGCAGCGGGTTGCAATGGTGGAATGCAAAAGGGCCGCCCGATGCGGGCGGCCCTTGGGTTGATCTGTTGCGCAGGATCGGGGGTCAGGCGCGGCCGAGGTAGGAGCCGTCTTCGGTTTTGACGTTGATTTGTTCGCCCTGGTTGATGAAGAGCGGGACCTGGACGACGAGGCCGGTTTCCATGGTGGCGGGTTTGTAGACGTTGTTGGCGGAGTCGCCTTTGACGCCTTCCGAGGATTCGGCGACGGTCATGGTCATCGACTGGGGAAGGTCGATGGAGACGGCGCTGCCATCGGCGATGAGGAGGGTGTAGAGTTGGCCTTCGATGAGGTAGTCTTTCATCGGCGCGACGAGTTCCTCGTTGATGGTGACGTCTTCGAAGGTTTCCGGGTGGAGGAAGTGGTAGCCGGAGCTGTCCTTGTAGGAGTATTCGTGGGGGTCGCGCTCGAGCATGACTCCATCAAGCGAGTCATTGGAGGTGAGGCGGAGGTTGAAGACTTTTTTGGTGGCCACGCTGCGGACGGACATCTGGACGTATGATGCCATGCGGGGAGGCGTTTTCAGTTCGTGGTCGGTAACGAGGCAGATCTCGTTGTTGTGGCGGACGGCGTGTCCTTTGCGGAGGTTGATGACGGGAGTGCTGGCCATGATGTTTGGGGGACGTGGATAGAGGGCTGGCGGGGGAGAGGCAAGCGTGGAATTTGTGGCCGGTCGGGCGCGGTGGTGCGGTGGCGGTGCGGTGGATGGGCGCTGATGGGTGGGCTTGTTGTTGGCATGGGTGCCGCGGGTGAGAGCGGGGCTTGCGCCGGGCGGGAAAGCCGGGCAGGTTCTGGCCCATGAGCGAGGTGATGATCGAAACGGTGGACCTGCACCGCAGCTACCGGATCGGGAAGAAGTCGATTGAGGTGCTGCACGGGATCGATTTGTGCATTCGGCGTGGTGAGCGGGTGTTTTTGTGCGGGCCGAGCGGGGCGGGCAAGACGACGCTGCTTTACACGTTGGCGGGTTTGGAGCGGCCGGAAAAGGGGAGTGTGCGGATCCATGAGAAGGATCTGTATGCGATGGGGCGGAAGGAACAGGCGAGATTCCGGAACCGCGAGATTGGATACATTTTTCAGAACTACCATTTGCTGCCGGAGCTGACGGCGTTGGAGAACGTCTGTGTTCCCGGGGCGATCGGCGGGGTGGACATCCACGAGGCGGCACTGGCGGCGCTGGAGCGGGTGGGGCTTGCGGAACGGGCGGATCACCTGCCGGCGGAGTTGTCCGGCGGGGAGCAGCAGCGGGTGGCGATCGCGCGGGCGATCGTGAACGAGCCGAAGGTGTTGTTTGCGGACGAGCCGACGGGGAATCTGGATTCGCGCAATGGCGGCGAGGTGATGAAGTTCCTGATGGAACTGGCGACCGAGCACCAGGTGACGCTGGTGGTGGTGACGCACGACCAGAGTCTGGCGCAAGCGGGCGACCGGATGCTGGTGATCCGTGACGGAACGATCCGTGAGACGGTGAACGGCGGGTAAGGGGGGCGTTCGGAAGCGAACTGGAACAGGAGGTTCCAGTTCACTTTGTGAGCGATGGCTCAGAGCGCCAGCGGGGTGTTATTCCGCGCGAGACAGGCGGGGGATGCCGCGTTGGATGAGTTGGTTGTCGACGGCGAGGGCTTCGTTGTCGTCGAGGTAGATGGTGAGGTCGTCATCTTCGAGTTTGATCGAGTGGAGGCCGCCGGTGTTGTTGTCGAAGGCGGCGATGAGTGACTTCATATCGGTGATTTTGGTGCCGTTGACTTCGACGATGACGGCGTTGCGGAGGGGTTCGTAGCCGACAGTTGCGGGGGTGGGGATGACGCCGCTGAGGAAGACGACGCGGTTGATGCTGTCTTCGAAGTTTTCCGGGTTGTAGTATGGGTCGAGCAGGTTGATGGGGGCGCGAGATGACCATTTGTCGCCGAATCCGGAGAGGTATGGGCGGGTGAGTTCGAGGAAGACGAGGCCGCCTTTGATGAGGTAGTTGGGTGCCTGGTCGATGAGGTGGGTGGGGACGAGTTTGTCCTTTTGGTCGAGGCGGGTGAGGGTTGCCTCGAGTTCGATTGGCCGGCCGTCGCGGATGAGGGAGAGGGCGACGGTGTCGCCGGTGGATTTTTCCCCGCGAATGAGGTGGCCCCACAGGAGTTTTCCGTAGGATGGGTGTTCGAAGTAGCCGCGGCGGTCGATTGGTTTGCCGTCGATGGCGATGATGACATCGTCTTTTTTGACGCCGGCGGTTTCGGCCGAGCTGCCTTTGCGGACGCTTTTGACGTAGAGTCCGCCCTGGTCATCGGTGAGTTTGAGCCATTTGCGGAATGAGGCGTCTTCGGTGCGTGCGGTGCGGGTGCCGAGGGATGGGGATCCGGCGTAGTCGCCGTTGGTGGCTTCCTTGAGGAAACGGGTGAGGATGTCGGTGGCGGCGACGTCTGATATCTGGTCCTTCGAGTCGTAGCTGATGAGGACGCCGGCGAGTTTGCCGTTGTGGAGGACGGGCAGCGAGTAGCTGCTGGCGGCGCTTTGCATGGAGGCTTTGACGCGGTAGGTGAGGAAGGATGCGCCGGGCAGGAAGTTCGACAGGAGGTCGACGCTCTGGAGGGTGCCGGGGGTTTGGATGGTGGTGCCGTTTTCTTCGACCTGGAGGATTTCGACTTTGCTGCCGATGGCGAGCGGTTGGTTGATTTCGAAGGGTTGGGTGTCCTGGAAGAATGCCGCGCCTTCCTCGTCATTCTGCGGGCCGAGGAGGGCGAAGTTTGCCTCGTAGTCGACGGCGACGACCTTGGCGGGGCAGAAGCGGGTGCCGTCGGGTGATTCGAATTCGAGGTAGGTGGCATCCGCGACGAGTTCGGCGGTGGTGACGATGCGCTGGTCACGGACGATGGCGGCGAGGGCGCGGCGTTTGCGCGGCGGGTTTTTTTCCCACGGTTGCCATGGGTTCCATGATTGCTGGGTGGAATTGATGCGGACGACGGAGCGGGTGAGGTCGACGGGTGCCGGGGTTTCCGCGGATTCGGCAGCGGTGGTTTCGGGGGTGGCGGGGCCGTTGTGCGGGGAATCGTTCTCGCGCGGTTGGCAGGCGGCGACGATGAGGATGAGTGGCAGGGTGAGATACGGGCGCATGTGGGCGGTGGGGTGAAGGTGGTGGGGTGAGAGTGAGGATGGGTGGTCTGAGGGCTGGGGGCGGGCGGATTATTTGAGGCCGAGCACGTCCTGCATGTCGTAGAGGCCGGCGGGTTGCTGCTGGAGCCAGACGGCGGCGCGGACGGCGCCGGGTGCGAAGACCATGCGTGAGGTCGCCTTGTGGGAGAGTTCGACGCGTTCGCCATCGGCGGCGAAGATCACGGAGTGGTCGCCGATGACGTCTCCGCCGCGCAGGGTGTGCATGCCGATTTCCTTTTTCGGGCGTGGTCCGATGTTGCCGAGGCGGCCGTGGGTGACGTCGTCCTGATAGGAGGTTCCGGTTTCCTGGTTGAGGATGTCGAGCAGGGTGCGGGCGGTGCCGGAGGGGGAGTCGATCTTGTGGCGGTGGTGCATTTCGAGCACCTCGATGTCGTAGCGGTCCTGGGTGAGGATGCGGCTGGCCTGGCGGGTGAGCCAGAAGAGTGTGTTGACGCCGACGGAGTAGTTGGAGGCGAAGACGATGGGGATGGATTGGGCGGCTTCGGTGATGGCGGCGCGTTCCTCGTCGGTGTGGCCGGTGGTGCCGATGACGAGGGATTTGTTTTGGGCGATGGCGGTTGCGACGACTTCGGCGGTGAACGAGTGGACGGTGAAGTCGATGGTGCAGGTGGCCTTGGCCATGGCGGCGGCGAGGTCTTCGCCGACGTCGTGGGTGGCGGTGACGGAGGTTTGCGGGTTTTGTTCTGCGGCGGTTTGGAGCGCTTGGCCCATGCGGCCGGATTTGCCTGTGATGAGGAGGTCGAGCATTGGGGTGTGAAGGTTGAGGATGGAAGGGTGGGATGGTCGGGTGGGTGTCAGTCTTCCCAGATCATGTGTTTGAGTTGGAGTTGGGATGCGCGGGTTGCGGCTTCTTTGGCGCGGGGGCCGTTGAAGGAGGCGATTTTTCTGGCGCAGGCGATGGCGGCGGGCCAGCGGCCGGCTTTTTCGAGGAGTGCGAGGGCGCGGAATCCGCAGAGTTCGAAGTGGTGCCATTCGGCGGGGGTGGTATCGGTTTCGAGGACCGAGTAGTATGCTTGGAACGCTTGTTTTTCCTTGGTTTTTTGCGGGTTTTCGGGGTCGGGTATTTGTTCGAGCGTGCGGCCGCGGAGGTATTGGATGCGGTTTCTGATGGAGGGGAATTTTTCCGAATGGAGGAGGAGTTCGTCGTAGACGGCGAGTGCCTGTTGGAGGGATTCGGGGTTGACACTGCCCTGGGCGTAGATGGCTTCACCGAGGAGGAGTCCGGCCGGGAGGTGGATGGGGTCGGTGGGTGGGAGGGTATCGAACCAGCCGCGGATGAACGAGGTCGCTTCCGTGAGGCGGTTCATGTCGATCATGAGGCGGGATTTTTCGAGGAATGCGACGGGTGCGAGTTCGCTTTTTTGGGCGATGACCTTGTCGAAGAGGGTGAGTGCTTCCTGTTGGGACTGGCTGGTGGGGACGAGGGCGGATGATCGAGCGGCGAGGAGGAGGGCGGCTTGGGCGCGTTGCGGGTGGGTTTCGGAGTTGGCGAGTTTTTCGAGGACGAGGCGGGCTTCGTTGAAGTTGCGGGTTTCGAAGAGGTTGCGGCCGAGGATGAAGGCGGCTTTGTGGGTTTCCGGGTTTTCGGGGTAGGTTTTGAGGATGTCGCGAGCGGTGGCGATGGTGGTTTTCGGGTCGCCGGAGAGGTCTTCGATGCGGAGGCGGACGAGTTGGAGTTGGAGTGGGTCGAGGTTGTTGGCGCCGCTGGAGTCGAGGGTGGCGAGTTGTGCCTTGGCGTATGAGAGGTCGGGTTTGGCGGTGGTGAGTGCGGCTTGGGCGGCGAAGAGGCGGGCTTCGGCGGCGCGTGGGTGGGTGGGGTGGGAGATGAGGAAGGCTTCGATGGCGGTGAGGGCTTCGCGGGGGTCGCGGAGGCTGAGGGCGCGTTCGAGCTGGAGTTCGGATGAGAGTTTGCGGTTTTCCTGCGGGTTGAGGATTTCGGGGGTGCGGCCGCCGGTTGCTTCCTTGAGGCGGATGACTGCGGCGTTGATTCTGGCGGCGGTGGCGGCTTCGTTGGAGAGCAGGGCGGCGGCTTGGTCGAAGAGTTTGATGGCGAGTTGGTTGTCGCCGTTGTGGTGGTTTTGGAGGGCTTCGAGGAAGGCGGCTTCGCCGCGCAGGGCAGGTGAGTTGGCGGATTCGATGAGCGAGTTGAGGGCGTGGAAGGCGCTTTCGGTTTTGCCGTTTTCGAGGTCGCTGCGTGCGGTTTCGAAGAGGGCGCGGTCGGCGAGGAAGTGGCCGGGGTTTTCCAGGCGGAGGCGGGTGAGGAGTTGGCGTGCCTGGTGGGAGGTTTCCGGGGTTCCGACGCGGAGCAGGCCGACGGCGCGGATGTAGATGGCGAATGTCTGGAGGTCGTTGGTTTCGGCGACGACGGGCCATGCGGCGACGGCACCGGGTGCGAGGGTGTCGAGCGGTCCGGTGGAGGGGAAGGTGGGTGGTGAGATCCACTCGGTGAGGCGTTCGAGCACCGGGTCGTTGGCGGCGGGTTTTTCCGGCAGCCAGGCGAGGATGCGTTTGAACATGGCGTCGAGCAGGGGGGACTCGGGGTGTTCGCCGATGAAGGTGAGAAGGAAGGTTTGGGCTTCGTCGGGTTTGCCGGAGGCGAGCAGGGCGTCGGCGAGGCCGACGGCGGTGGCGTGGTAGTGGAGGAGGGTTTGTCCGACGGGTTGCTCGATGAGGCTGCGGAAGGTGGTGGTGGCGTCTTCGGGTTTGCCTTCGGCGAGGAGGAGCTGGGCTTCGAGGAAGGTGGCGAGCGGGGTTTCGGTGGCGGCGATCCCGGCGGAGTCGGGCATGATTTCGCGGGCTTCGGCGGTTCTGCCGAGGTCGAGCATGATTTCGACTTCGCGGAGTTTGGCTTTGGTGGCGACGGCGGGGTCCGCGGATTTGGCGAGCCGGGCGAGGGAGTCGAGGGCGGCCGCTTCGTTTCCGAGTGAGAGCAGGAGGCTGGCGATGGTGAAGCCGGCTTCGGCGTGGAAGCGGGAATCAGGGGCTTCGGCGAGCGGGGTGAGGGTGGTGACGGCGTCCTGGAAGGCACCGAGTGCGAGTTGTGCCTGGCCTTTCCAGAAGGTGGCTTCCTGATTGAGGGATTCGGGGAGTGCCTTGACGAGTTCGATGGCTTCGGCGGCTTTGCCTTCGCGGATCCATGCTTCGACGAGGCCGAGGGTGACCTTGGCCTGGGTGGCGGGGTCGAGGTTCTGGATTTTGAGGCATTCGTCGAAGTGTCCTGCGGCGATGGCCCAGAGTCCTGAGGCGAGTGCTTGTTCGCCCTTTGTCGCGAGTGTGTCGGCGCGCTCGTCCGCGCGGGCGGCGGACAAGCTGAGCAGTAGGAGAGGAAGGAGGAACCTTGATCGCATCGGGACAAGGCGGAGTTTGCGCGTGAAGACCGCGCATGGCTAGCCCGGATGAGGGGGAAATCAAACGTCGGTGCCGAAAAGGCGGTCGCCGGCGTCGCCGAGGCCGGGGAGGATGTAGCCGCGTTCGTCGAGGCAGCGGTCGAGGGCGGCGGTGTAGATGGGGAGGTCGGGGAAGGCTTGCTGGAGGGTGGCGACGCCTTCCGGAGCGGCGACGAGGCAGGCGAAGCGGATGGATTTGGCGCCGGCGTTGACGAGGCTGCGGACGGCTTCGGTGGCGGATCCGCCGGTGGCGAGCATGGGGTCGAGCAGGATGATGTCGCTGTGTTCGAGGACGCTGGGGTGGTTGATGTAGTAGGCTTCCGGTTCGAGGGTTTCCTCGTTGCGGGCGAGGCCGATGTGGGCGACGGAGGCGTGAGGGATGAGGTCGAGGAAGCCGTCGAGGAAGCCGAGGCCGGCGCGGAGGACGGGGACGAGGATGATGTCGCGGGAGAGTTTGCAGCCGGAGGTGATTTCGAGCGGGGTGTTGCAGGGGACGACGTGGGTCGGGAGGTCTGCGGTGACGGCGGGGACCATGAGAGATGCGATGCGGCGGACGCGCAGGCGGAACTCGGGCGACGGGCAGGATGGTTCGCGCAGGCGGGTGAGTTCGTCGTTGATGAGCGGATGGTCGACGGTCTGGAGCATGTCAGTGTTTCGCGGTTGCGAGTAGTTTGCGCAGCTCTGCGGAGGTGAGTTTGAGGGCGACGGCGGCGTCCTTGAGTTCGCCGTGTTTGCGTTCGAGCATGCGGCCGGCGAGTTCGCGGCTGGCCCATTCGAGGGGTTTTTCCTCTGGTGGGGCGGCTTCGAGGAACTGGTCGAGCAAGGCCGGGGTGATGGAGTTTGGTTTGCCGGGAGGGCTGGCGAGGGGGATGTCCGCGGGGAGGAGGATGTTGGAGGATGCGAGCGCGCAGGCGCGGGCCATGGTGTTTTCCAGTTCGCGGACGTTTCCGGGCCAGTTGTGGTTTTGGAGGTCGGTGATGGATTCCGCGGCGAGGCGGATGCGGGCCATGCCGTTTTTGCGGGTGATGCGCTGGAGGAAGAACTCGGCGAGGAGGGGAATGTCCTCGCGGCGTTCGCGGAGCGGGGGGATGGGGATTTCGACGACGTTGAGGCGGTAGTAGAGGTCTTCGCGGAAATTGCCGGCGGCGACCTCTTCGGCGAGGTTGCGGTGGGTTGCGGCGATGATGCGGACGTCGGTTTTGAGGGTTTCGTTGGAGCCGACGCGGGAGAATGTGCCGTCCTGGAGGACGCGCAGGAGTTTGACCTGGATGGAGAGCGGCATGTCGCCGATTTCATCGAGGAAGAGGGTTCCGCCGTCGGCTTGTTCGAAGCGGCCGGGGCGGCGGGCGATGGCGCCGGTGAAGGAGCCTTTTTCGTGGCCGAAGAGTTCGGATTCGAGGAGGTTTTCGGGGATGGCGCCGCAGTTGATGGTGATCATTTCGCGCTGGCGGCGCGGGCTGTATTCGTGGACGGCTTTGGCGACGAGTTCCTTGCCGGTTCCGCTTTCACCGGCGATGAGGACGGGGGCGTCCGAGCGGGCGACGCGGCCGACGAGTTTGAAGACTTCCTGGAGGGCGCGGGAGATGCCGATCATCTTGACGCGGCCGTCGTGTTTGGGGAGTTCCTCGTTGGCGGGTTCGTCTGCGGACCGGCGTTCGTCGCGGGTTTGCAGGGCGGATTCGACGACGGGCCGGAGTTCGAAGGCGAGGGATTCCTTGCGGAGGACGTCGTATGCGCCGCGCTGGGTTGCTTCGATGATCTGGCCGGTGGTGGGGAAGCCGGCGGTGAGGATGACGAGTGTCTGGGGGCTGTGCTGGAGGATGCGTCCGAGGAGGTCGAGGCCGTCGAACGGCTGGAGTTCCATTCCGGCGACGACGACGCCGACGTCGGTTTTTTCGACGACTTTGATGGCGTTTGCTGCGTTGTCACAGCGGAGGACGCGGAGGTTGTCTGCAGCGAGGTGCTTGGTCGCCCAATCGAGAAAGTCCAAATCGGGGTCGACGAGCAGCAAGGTTTCTTCGGCTGAACTATCGGGCATCGTGATGGGACTGCGATTGAAGCAGCGTGACGGTGAAGTCACGATAAAAAAAATTGCGCATGAGGATTACCCGGATATGCGCAAGCGGCTGGTTATTCGAAGAACCGTTTCATGACCCGTTGTTCGTCGGGGTCGAGTGAGTCGCGCCAGACGCGGTCGCCGCCCTGGCCGGTGGAGGTGATATTGCCGCCGGTGGTGAGGGTGGTGGCGGAGGTATCGATGTCGTGTTCGCCGTTTTGGAGTTCGAGGAGGTCGCCGGGAGCGGTGCGTGAGAGGTCCTGTGCGGCGAGGCCTTCGAGTTTGCCGGTTTCGAGTTTGTCCTTTTGGTTGCCGAGCACGCCGGGTGCGTGTCCGGGGCCGCGGTTGACGCCGCCCTGGCCGGGGCCGTCGCCGTCCTGGCCGGGGGCGTCGTTTTCATCGGCGAGCAGTTCGTCGGTCCAGTCGGCCTCGCCCTGTCCTTGTCCGCCGTTGCACTGGCCCATGGCGTCGGCGTGTTTCTGGAGGTTTTGGCGGAGTTGTTCGATTTGTTCGGGGGTGAGGTCGGCGAGGTTTTTGAGGTCCATGTCCTGCATTTGTTTGAGCAGTTCTGGGTTGGGTTTCATGGCGCCGTTTTTCATGCCTTCGAGTGCTTGGTCGAACTGGTTGAGGAGGCGGTTGCGTTCGGCGGGGGTGATGGAGGCGGCATTTTTTTCGAGTGTGGTGAGGGCGTTGTTGGCGCGCTCTGCCTCGCGTTCGATGCGGCGGGTTTCGGCGTTGTGGGATTCCCTGAGGGTATCGGTGGCTTCGAGCGACGAGTGGCTGAACCATTGTTCTTCCTGCTGGGATTTCAATTCGTCGAGTCGTTTGCGGGTTTCCTCGAGGTAGGTTTCGTCGGCGACTTGCTGATTGGCGAGCATGTCGAGTTCGGCCTCGATTTGCTGCCATGCCTGTGGTTGTTCGGGGTTGTGGGCGGCGGTTGGCTGGCGGGCGGACACCGGGAACCAGAGGCCGGCGGTGAGGAGGGTGAGTGCGCCGATGAGCGGGACGAGGAGGCGGGGTGCGTGCCAGCGGATGCCGGCGTTGATTTGTTGTCTCGGGGCGGGCCATGGGGCGATGCCGGCGCTGGCGGCGGAGAGGGCGTTGCGCATGCCCATGGAGGCTTCGATGCGGACCATTGCGTCGGATTGGCTTTCGAAGCGGCGGCGGGCGACGAGCAGGCAGGCGATGGCGGTGAGGAGCAGAGCGGTGGCGCAGCCGGAGGCGAGTTGCCAGTGGGGGATTTGGGGGATTTCGCGGCGCAGCCAGAGGGCGGCGACGGCGGCGACGATCGAGACGATGACGAGCGGGCCGGCGAGGGTTTCCAGCCACCAGCCGAGGTTGATGCGGCGTCCGGTGTTGCGAGCTTTGGTGAGCCAGAAGTCGCGATTGTGGTTGGCGGATTCGGCGGGCATGGTGGGAAGTTAGGCGGAAAGCGTGGATTTGCGAAGGGGAAATGTGTGGGGCGGTGGCGGGGCGACCAAGCGAGGGTGCCAGTCACTCAAGAAGCGCCACTAAGAACCACGGATTAAGACTGATTCGTCGGATTATACTGATTTTTTAAGACGTTTGGGGGTGAGGAACCCTCAACTCACGAGAGCTTCGGAGCACCATGCCTTTTCAGGTAGAGAGGAATCAGTGATGTCAGAGCAATCAGTGGTTCTGCTGCCGAATCGATCAGGCGTTTCTGGCTAACTTGATCGCTGTGGGGCGGTGGCGGGGATTGTGCGGGTGGCGGGTGATGGGGTGCTGGAGATGCGGTGGATTTTTGTGCTGTGGATTGAATCGAAAATTGGGATCGACCTTGGGGCGGGGATTTTCTGAATTCGTGCATGGCAGAGCGCGATGATCTCAAGAATCTTTCCCTTTTGGGCAAACCCGATACGCGGCTTCCGGCGAGTCCGGAGGAGGCGAAGTTGGAGGTGTTTCCGAACCAGCGTGCGGGCAGGCGTTATTGGATCACGCTGAATGCGCCCGAGTTTCAGTCGTTGTGTCCGGTGACGGGTCAGCCGGACAGCGCGAAGATGTTGATTCGGTATGTGCCGGGTGAGACCTGTGTGGAAACGAAGAGTTTGAAGTTCTATCTGGCGTCGTTCCGCAACCAGCCGGCGTTCAACGAGGAGATTGTGAACCGGATTCTGGATGATTTGGTGGCGGCGTTGAAGCCGCAGGAGATCATTGTGCGCGGGGAATTTGCTCCGCGGGGCGGGATTCAACTGACGACCGAAGCGCGTTTTCCGGAGGAGGAGTCATGAAGGTGTGCGTGTTGTTGAGCGGCGGGATGGACTCGGTGACGGCGCTTTATGAGGCGCTGGAGGTTCACGAGGTGGTGGGTTGTTTGTCCTTCGACTATGGCTCGAAGCACAATGCGCGGGAGATTCCGTTTGCGAAGCTGCATGCGGAGCGGAACGGGCTGGTGCAGCAGACGATCCCGCTGGGATTCATGGACGGGTTGTTCGAGTCCGATCTGTTGAAGTCGGGCGGGGAGATTCCGGAGGGGCACTATGCGGAGGAGTCGATGAAGAAGACGGTGGTGCCGTTTCGCAACGGGATCATGCTGGCGATTGCGGCGGGGTATGCGGAGAGCATCGGGGCGGAGGGGGTGGTGATTGCCGCGCATTCGGGCGATCATGCGATTTATCCGGATTGCCGCGAGCCGTTCATGAAGGGCATGGGGGATGCGATGCGGGAGGGGACGTATGCGAAGATCGAGTTGTTGCGGCCGTTCATCGCACTGGACAAGACGGGGATTGCGAAGCGGGGAGTGGAGCTGGGGATCGATTTTGCGGAAACGTGGTCGTGCTACAAGGGTGGGGAGATCCACTGTGGTGTGTGCGGGACGTGTGTGGAGCGGCGCGAGGCGTTTTTGCTGGCGGGGCTGGATGATCCGACCGTGTATCTGGCGACGCCGGAGCTGCCGCAGGGGTGATGGGGCGGGGCGGCAGCGGTGCCGGCTGAAGGTGGTGAAAAAGGCTGGTTTGGCGGTTGGAGATGGCTGAGAGTGGCGCGACGCCATGGTTTACCGAATTTGCAAGACGCTGGAGGTTGAGAGCGGACACATGCTGACGAAGCACCCGGACAAGTGCCGGTTTCCGCACGGGCATTCGCGGAAAGTCGAGTTTGTGCTGGAGGCGGCGGAGCTGGACGCGCGGGAGATGGTGTGTGACTTCAAGATTGTGAAGGCGGCGGTGGGCGAGTGGCTGGATGGCTTCGACCACGCGATGTGCATGAACACGGCGGATCCGGCGTATGCGGAGATGAAGGAGAGGTATGGCGAGCGGGTGATCGGCTTTGAGAACGAGGACCCGACGACGGAGGTGATGGCGCGCGAGATTTTCCTGCATACGGCGGCGGCGCTGGAGCGCTATGGGAAGGATGGCGACGCGCGGTATCCGCTGGCGGAAGGGGTGAGGCTGGCGAAGGTGCGGGTGTGGGAGACGAGTTCGTCGTGGGCGGAGTATGCCCGGTGAGGTGACGAGCGGCAGAAGGGGGGGTTATGGTAGCAGGGGTTCGAGTTCCAACCAGCGGCAGCCGAGGGAGATGATCCAGGGGAGGGTGAGGATGCTGATGGCGGTGGTGAAGAGGACGATCTGAACGGCGACGGCGGGGCGGCCGCCGTAGAGGCGGGCGATGAGGATGGAGTTCATCGATGCGGGCACGGCGGCCTGGACGAGGAGGACCTGGCGGAGCTCGGTGGCGATGGGGAGGAACTTGGCGAAGCCGATGAACACGGCGGGGGCGATGATGAGGCGGACGAGGAGGCCGCCGGTGATGAGTTTGAGGTTGGGTTTTTCCTCGGCGACCATGTCGATCATGGTGCAGCCGATGATGAAGATTCCGACGGGGAATGCGCCTTTGCCGATCATCGACATGGCTTCGCGGACGGGGCCTTCGATGTGTTGGTCGAGGCGGAGGACGACGAGCAGGAGGCCGACGGTGACGGCGACGAGCGGGCCGTTGAGGAGGCGGCGCCAGCGGATTTCGCGGGCACCGGACATGAGCATGACGCCGAAGGACCAGATGGCGATTTCGGTGCCGATGTTGTGGACGAAGAGGATGGCGAGGGCGCTGGATCCCCAGAGGATTTCGACGACGGGTGCGGCGGCATAGCCGTAGTTGCCGGTTCCGGCGGCGAGGGCGAAGGTGCGCATGCCGGTTCCGCGTTCGAGGCCGAGGGCGCGGCCGACGCCGATGGCGAGCAGGTTGTTGATGATGATGATGCAGAAGCCGAGGACGATGCAGCTGACGATGACGGAGCTGTTGCGGAGGATTTCGGCGCCGAGGAGTTTGTCGAGGATGTAGCACGGCATCATGGCGGAGAAGACGACGCGCATGATGCCCTCGTCGTGTTCTCTTCTAATGATGCCGGTGCGGCGGGCGATGGCGCCGGCGAGGATGAGGATGTAGACGGGAAGAACCGAGAAGACGACGACGAGAGGTGAAATCACGGGCGGAGTATGGGGAGGTGATTTTGTAAAAACTAGGCATGATATGGGAAAGCTGGTGTGGATTTGACGGGCGGCTGGGGAATCGCGGCGTGATGGCCGGGAGGAGGCGGCCTGAGCTTGGATTTTTCAGTGGTCGCAGTGAAAAAAACCGGGGAGGGGAGGACATTTAGTCTCGTCAGAAACGGGAGGACGAAGTAGGTTGGCCTTGGAAAAAGTTATTTTATCTTCCTGGGTTGGCACGACTGGTGCTATTCGTTTGTTACCAAACCACCGTATTATGAAAAAAATCGAAGCGATCATCAAACCATTCAAGCTTGAAGAAGTCAAGGAGGCCCTCGCCGAGGTGGGTGTGCAAGGAATGACGGTTACTGAAGTCAAGGGCTTCGGGCGTCAAAAAGGCCACACGGAAATCTACCGCGGATCTGAATACACCGTGGACTTTCTGCCGAAGGTCAAGATTGAGATCGTCGTTGACGATGATCAGGCAGAGAACGTGGCTTCCGTGATCGTGAAGAGTGCGAATACGGGCAAGATTGGGGACGGCAAGGTGTTTCTTTCCACGGTGGACGAAGCGATCCGCATCCGGACCGGAGAAACCGGTTCTTCGGCTGTTGCGGTGAACTGATTTCCGCTGAAAGCGGAATTTTCCAGATTTCCGGCGGTCCTTGCATGGGGCTGCCGGAATTTTTTTGTTCGGCGGGGTTGGTTTGTTCAGCGGGTGGCTTGGCGCCAATCGTTGAAGGCGGAGCCGAGGTGGGATGCGATGTCGCCGGGGGTGAGGGATTGTTCGGATTGGGAGGATGACTGGAGGGCGATTTCCGCGGCGCGGCCGCAGAGCCATGCGGAGTGGGCGGCGGCCTGGGTGGGTGGTGCGCCGGCAGCGAGGCGGGCGGCGATGACTCCGGTGAGGAGGTCGCCCTGGCCGCCGGTGGCCATGCCGGGGGTGCCGGTGGAGTTGATCCAGAGCGGGTGGTTGGCGCGGCTGACGAGGGTGCGTGCGCCCTTGAGGAGGAGGGTGACGGGGTGGCGGCGGGTGAACTCGAGGGCGGCGGATTCGCGCGGGAGTTCGGCGAGGTCCGGGGCGAGGCGGCGGAATTCGCCGGGGTGTGGGGTGAGGATGTGGTTTTGGCCGAGCAGTGGCTGGTTGTGGGTGCGGGCGATGAGGTTGAGGGCGTCGGCGTCGATGACGGTGGGTGAGGGGGTGGTTGAGATGAGCTGGATGATTGCCTGGGTGGTGTCGGGGTCGGGTTGGCCGAGGCCGGGTCCGATGGCGATGGCGTCCGCTTGGGATTCGAGGGATTCGAGGGATTCGAGGATTTCGCGGGGTGAGCGGTAGCTGCGGATGATGATTTCCGGCGGGCATTTGGCGGCGATGGCGGCGGCGGCGGATTCCGGGGTGACGAGGGTGATGAGGCCGGCGCCGCCACGGAGGGCACCGATGGCGGTGAGGGCGGCGGCTCCGGGGTATTGGCGGGAGCCGCAGATGAGGGTGACGCGGCCGGCCTGGCCTTTGTGGGTCTGGAAGGGGCGGGGGGATTTGGCGAAGTCCAGCGATTGGGGGCAGATGAGTTCGCGGTCGCCGGGTGTGCTTGAGGTGAGGATTTCGACGGGGACGACGGCGAGTTGGCCGCAGTGATTGGTGGCTTGTGGGGTGAGGAGTCCGGCCTTGGGGTTGGCGATCATGAAGGTGGCGTCGGCGGTGACGCAGCCGGGGCCGGGGTGGCCGGTATCGGGGTCGACGCCGGAGGGGAGGTCGACGGCGGCGACGATGGCTCCGGAGTGGTTGCGGAGGAGGTTGATTTCGTTTGCGAGGGAGTCGAGTGGCGGGCGGATGGCTCCTTTGGCGCCGCTGCCGAGGAGTGCGTCGAGCAGGAGCAGCGGGCGCGGCGAGAGGTGGGGGTCGATGGCGGGGGAGCCGTGGATGCCGAGTTCGCTCCATTTTTTGCGGGTGAGCGGGGCGAGTTGGTCGGGCGGGAAGCCGAGGCGGGCGTGGATGCGCCAGCCGAAGTGGTGGCGCAGGATGTGGAGGGCGACGATGGCGTCACCGGCGTTGTGGCCTTTGCCGAGGTAGGCGACGGCGGTGCCGGGATGGGGGAAATGGCGGCCGATGTGGGTGCCGAGGCGTTTTCCCGCGAGGTCGAGCAGTTGTTCCTCGCTCCAGCCCTGGGCGATTGCGGAGGCTTCCGCCTCGAGCATTTGGGAAATGGTGACGACGGCCATGGGGTCAGCCTAGCAGGCTGGCTGGCGGCGCGCAGTAGAAAAGCGGAGGGGGGGGAGCCGGGCGCTTGGTTCAGCGGGAGCGGCGGTAGGATTGGATGCCTTCGGCGATGGAGTCGGCGATGGATTCGCGGAAGTCGCCGGATTTCATGCGGTCGCGTTCGGACGAGTTGCTGACGAATCCGCATTCGACGAGGATGCCGGGCAGGCGGCAGTTGCGGATGACGTAGTAGCGGGCGTATTTGGCGTTACGGTTGTTGCCGCCGGTTTTGCGGACCATCTGGCTTTGCACGTGTCTGGCGAGTTTGGCGCCTTCGCTGTTGAAGTAGAAGGTTTCGAGTCCGCTGACGTCGCGTTTCCAGGTGTAGTTGTAGTGGACGCTGACGAAGATGGCGTCTTTCTGGCGGTTGGCGATGGCGGTGCGCTGGTGGAGGGAGACGAAGGTGTCGCTACGGCGGGTCATCACGGTGTTGTAGCCCATGCGTTTGAGGCGGTTTTCAAGCCGGATGGCGGTGTCGAGCGCGAGGTGTTTTTCGTAGACCTTGCCCCAGTTTCCTCCCTTGTCCTGGCCGCCGTGGCCGGGATCGATGACGACGGTGCGGAAGCTGGCGGCCTGGGCGAGCGAACCGATGACGCAGAGCAGGATGATGGTGAGTGGCTTGAGGAGAGGCATGGGATGCAATTTCGAAAATTGTTAAGAACAATTAACTTTATGGATGGGAAGTAAAGATTATTCGGGGCAGGGAAGGGACGAAATGGATCAGAATCCGACGTTGGGGCGGTCGGAGGTTTTGCGGATTTTCGAGCGTTCCTTGGATGCGGCTTCGGGGTCGTATGGGATGGAGTTGGTGACGCGCACGGTTCCGTCGCCGAAGGTGAGGAGGCGGGGGTCGCCTTTTGCGGCGCGCTGGTGGATGGTGCGGTCGACGAGGCGTCCGTCGGTATTGATGATGCAGTGGACCCACATGGTGGGGGTGGCGAGGAAGAGGACGTGCATGCGCTGCTGGAGGTCGACGGTGGCGAGGGGTTTGCGGAGCATGAGGACATCGCCGAGGCGGAAGGTGCTGAGGAAGGTGCCGGTGCGGCCGTCGACGACCTGGGCGTAGAGGTGTGAGCGTTGGTCGCCGGAGAAGTTGAGGAGGCGGAATTTGCGGGTTTTGGTTTTGGATCCGGAGATTCCGACTTCCTGGGACCAGTATTCGCGGCCGGGGCTTTGGTTGAAGAAGACGCGGTTGGTGGACGAGCCCTTGGAGCGGTCACCGGGGAAGTGGATGACGGCGGCGACGGAGTAGTTTCCGGGGGAGTCGAGCTGGAAGTGTTTGGAGAGGTCGACTTCGCGTGAGAGGGATTCGCCGGCGCCGATTTTCATGGGGCCGAAGACGGTTTTTCCGCGGCTGGAGACGGTGTTGCCGTTGCTGGTTTTGACGATGAAGTCGAGCCACTGGAAGCGGCCGTCGCTGCTGAAGAGGAGTTCGCGGCCGGCGTGGTTGGTGATGGTGACGGTGGCGATGACCGGTTCACCGGCGAGGTGTTGTTTTTTGCCGAGTTTGAGGGAAGTGGCAATTTGGCCGGATGCGGCGGCGATCAATGAGACCGCGAGGGCGGGGATGAGCAAGAGTCCTCGTATCATGTGTGCGCAGGGTTAGCCGAGGTGGGGGGGCACGTCAAACTAACGTTGTAACGGGCAGGGTCCTGATGGTTAGAAGATGCGTTTGAAGAGGGATTTCGAGCTGCGTTTGCGGAAGAGGAGGGCGCCGATGCAGATGCCGATGGCGAGGGTGAAGAGCAGGCAGGCGGTGAGGACGAAGTAGTGGGCGGTGACGGTGACGGTCTCGGGGTGGGTGCGGGCGTGTTCGAGGTCGGTTATTTTGAGGCAGCCGAGCATGGCGCGGTAGGCGAAGAGGCCCGGGATCATGGTGATGCAGGCGGGCATGGTGAAGACGACGGGCGGGGTGTGGACCTTGTGGGAGAGGACGATGCCGAAGAGGCCGATGAAGACGGTGCCGGCGAGGGTGGCGGGGATGATGCCGATGTCGTGGCTGAGGAGTGAGAAGCGGATGCAGTGGCCGAGACCGCCGAGCAGGCCGGCGACGTGGAGGACGCGGGTCGGGGTTTGGAAGAGCACGGCGAAGCCGATGGCGACGATGAAGGCGAGGATGATGTCCGAGAGGTAGGTGAGCATGGCGGTGGGTTCAGAAGTTCTGGATTCCGAGCAGGAGGATGGCCAGTGACATGCCGACGGCGATGCAGAGGAGGATGAAGCTGCCGAAGACGGCGCGGGCGATGGCGGTGGGGAAGCGGCCTTCGATGAGGTCGATGGTGGAGTTGATGAGGGGGACGCCGGGGATGAGGTAGAGGACGGAGGTGGCGAAGGTTTTTTCGGGTGAGTGGCCGAGCTGCATGGTCATGTCGATGCCGGCGATCATAGTGGTGGTGAAGGCGGCGGCGATGACGGCGATCATCGGGTTGAAGCGGAGTTTGAGGACTTCCTGGCGGACGGCGAGGCCGATGAATGCGGCGGTGAATGCGACGAGGCCGTTGAGCCAGTTGCCGCCGGCGAGGATGCAGAGGCAGCCGCAGGCGAGGCCGACGGCGAGGAGGATGGCCCAGCGCGGGTGGTGGGGGAGGGTTTTGATTTTGGCGAAGCGGGTTTCGACTTCGGAGATGGGGATATTTTTTTCCGCGACTTGCCACGTGAGGATGCTGGTTTCGGTGACGATGCCGAAGTGGACGCCGTGGTGGGGGCAGCGCTGGAAGCGGGCGACGCGTTCGTCCGGGTGGCGGGCGTTTTTGATGGAGACCATCAGTCCGGTGAAGGTGATGAAGAGTTCCATTTCGTAGCCCCAGGTTTCGGCGATGCGTTCGAGGTTGCGGGTGATGCGTCCGCAGTGAGCGCCGGATTGGAGGAGGACGGTGCCGATGTCGAGCAGGAGGTCGGCGACACGGCAGGTGGAGGCGGTGGCGTGTTCGAAGATTTCGGGGTCGGGCCGGGGCATGGTGGTCTCAGCGCTGGTGTTTGGGAGTGGAGAGGAAGGATTGGACGTCGTTGAGATTGCGGGTGTTGAAGACGCCGTCGCGGGTGAGCCATCCCTTGCGGGCGAGGCGGACGCCGATGCCGAGGTAGTGGAGGCCGGCGGTGGAGTGGGCGTCGGGGTTGATCGAGCAGAGGACGCCTTTGTCGCGGGCGAGTTTCCACCAGCGCCAGTCCATGTCGAGGCGGCGCGGGTTGCAGTTGAGCTCGATGATGGTGCGGGTTTCGGCGGCGCAGTCGATGATTTTCTGGTGGTTGACGGGGTATCCGTCGCGTTTGAGGAGGAGGCGTCCGGTGAGGTGGCCGAGCATGGTGACGTGGGGGTTTTCCATGGCGCGGATGATGCGTGCGGTCATTTCGTCTTCGGGGAGGTTGAAGACGTTGTGGACGGAGGCGACGGTGTAGTCGAGGCGGGCGAGGACGTCGTCGGGGAAGTCGAGGGTGCCGTCTTTGAGGATGTCGACTTCGGAGCCGGCGAAGAGGTGGAAGCCGTCGAAGGTGGCGTTGAGTCGGTTGATTTCTTCGACTTGGGCGAGGAGGCGTTCGGCGTTGAGGCCGTTGGCGACGACGGTGGACTTGGAGTGGTCGGCGATGCCGAGGTATTGGAGTCCGAGGTCGATGGCTTCTTCGGCCATTTCGGCGAGGGTGTTTTTGCCGTCGGATGCGGTGGTGTGGTTGTGGAAGGTTCCGCGGAGTTGGGAGAGTTCGAGCAGGCGGGGGAGTTGGTTGTCGGCGGCGGCCTGGATTTCGCCGCGGTCTTCGCGGAGTTCGGGTTCGATGTAGGCGAGGCCGAGGTGTTGGTAGATGTCGCGTTCGTCGTGGATGTCGGCGGGGATTGCGGTATTGGCTTCGGGGTCGATGGCGGTGAAGCCGTATTCGTTGAGCGAGAGGCCGTGTTTGCGGGCGAGGGAGCGGAGGGCGACGTTGTGTTCCTTGGAGCCGGTGAAGTATTGGAGGGCGAATGGGTATTCGCGGTTGGAGACGGCGCGGAGGTCGCACTGGATGCCGTTGTTGAGGCGGACGGAGGCTTTGGTTTCGCCGCAGGCGATGATGGAGTCGACCTGGGGGAGGGTGGTGAAGTCCTCGCAGACGAGTTTGGGTTCGCGGGTGGACACGAGGAAGTCGATGTCGTGGAGGGTTTCCTTGGCGCGGCGGTAGGAGCCGGCGACGGCGACGAGTGAGATTTCCGGGTGGAGGCGGAGGGTATCGAGCATGTCGGCGACCATTCCGGAGACGGCGCCGAGGAGGAAGCGGTCGGCGAATTTCTCCTTGAGGGCGATGGCATCGAGGATTTTGGCCTGGGTTTTGGCACCGAACCCGGGGAGGTCTGCGACCTTGCCGTCGGCGCATGCTTGTTTGAGGTCGGCGAGTGAGCCGACGGCGAGGGATTCGTAGAGGGATTTGACTTTTTTCGGTCCGAGGCCCTGGAGGGAGAAGAGGTCGAAGATGCCTGCGGGGAACCCGGCGCGGAGGGTTTTGTGGAACTCGAGTTCGCCGGTGGTGGCGAGTTCGTGGAGTTTGTCGCGGAGGGCGGAGCCGATGCCCTTGATTCCGGTGAGTTGGTTGTCTTTGGCGAGTTGGACGATGTCGCCGTCGAAGTTGCGGACGGTTTCGGCGCCGGTTTTGTAGGCGCGGATTTTGAATGGGTTTTCGCCCTTCAGGTCGAGGAGTTGGGCGATTTCGTCGAGGACGTTGGCGAGGGATTCACGGGACATCGCCGTGAGGATGCGGGGCAATTCTCCGGAGGGAAAGTGGGAATTGGGATGGATCGAGGGATCGGATCGAGGGAGGAGCGGATCGAGTTGCCTGGGGGGATCCCATCCCTCCCGGTGTCATGAGTTGGTGGCCGAGAGGAATGGGATCGTGGGGGAGTTCACTGGGAACTCAGATCGGGATCGTGACGGGAAATCCGGCGGCATGACAATCCCCTAAAATAGGGGGATGGTCGGGGCGGGTCCGGGTGGGTGGGGGCTCAGGGGTGGGTGCGGAGGTCGCCGCCGTCGCCCTTGATGAATTTGTGGATGAGGGCGCTTTGTGAGTGGACGCCGAAGAGGTGGTAGACGTGTTTGACGTATTCGTTGACGGTGTGGATCGAGAGGTCGAGTTCGGCGGCCATTTGTTTGCGGCTGTTGCCCTGCAGGAGGAGGTTGGTGATGGTGTTGAGTCTGGGCGAAAGGTTGGCGGCTTGGTCGGTCGGGTGGTTCGGCCAGGAGTCCTGGTGGAGCCACGGGACTTCGCTGAGGAGGATGTGGGCGATGCGGTTTTCGCGATCGCTGAATTCGGGTTTGTGCCACCGGCGGGCGAGGAGGATGGCGCTGTTTTTCGCCTCGCCGACCGGGCGCATGGAGAGGATGAGCGGGCCGATGTCGGCGTTTTTCCAGAGGGCGTGGACTTCGGTTTGGTCGAATTGGTTGTCGGGGTCGAGTTGTCCGCGATGGCGGGTGATGTGGCGTGGTTGTCTGCAGAACTCCTCCATGAGGGGGGCGTTGAGCATGACCATTTCCGGGTGTTCCTGAATCTGGACGTATTGGGCGAACTGTTGGTCTGTGAAGCCACCCTTGAGGAGGATGGTGAAGGCCGGGGTTTCACCGGCTTTCGGGGAGGACGCCAGGGCCCAGTAGTAGAAGTCCGCGCCGATGAGGCCGGCGATGCCCGCGAGGAGGCGTTTCCTCGAGGCCGCAAGGTCGTTTCCGTTGGCCGCGACATCTGCCAGAAGGCGGACCATTGCGCGGACGTCGGATTCTTCGATCAACTGCTCATCACCCATAGTGGGCGATGTTGACGGGGTTTGGGGAGTTGGGTCAAGCGAATCCGGCGGGCATGGGGCGCAGGGCGGTTGGCTAGTGCACCGAACCGGAAGCCGGTATGGAACCGGATGATGAATTGATCAGGTTTCAGGATGCGTTCTGCGAACGATTTGGCAGAAGGACGCGGCGCTTTTTGCTGATTCCTGCGTTATTCCTCGGTCGTTGAGCCTGCTCAACTCCACTCGTCACGCCTTGGACTGAGGAACAATCACTCGCGCCATTCGCACGCCGACTTCCGGTTCGACGCACTAGTGGAGGAACTTGATGACGACGAAGCCGCCGACGAGGAGGATGCCGAAGGCGAGGAAGCACCATTCGAGGTTTTTTTCGACGAAGGGGCGGACGGTGGGGCCGCAGATGCGGGCGAGGCCGGCGACGACGTAGAAGCGGAATCCGCGGCCGATGATGGAGGCGACGATGAGCATCGGCAGGCTGTAGTTGAACATGCCGGATGCGATGGTGAAGACCTTATAGGGGATGGGGGTGATGGCGGCGATGAGGATGCCGAGGAAGCCGTAGGCTTCATACCAGGTTTGGATTGTGGTCTGGGTGGATCCATCGTGGTCGAAGATGTTGAGGAGCGGGATGGCGACGGTGTCGCGCAGGCCCCAGCCGATGGCCCAGCCGGCGATGCCGCCGATGACGGAGCCGGCGGTGCAGATGAGGGCGTATTTGGCCCATTTTTTCCTCGCGCCGAAGACGAGTGCGAGCAGCAGGACGTCGGGCGGGATGGGGAAGAAGGAGGATTCGGCGAAGGCGATGAGGAAGAGGGCGATGGCGCCGCCGGGGCGGTCGGCCCAGGAGATCGTCCAGTTGTAGGTGCGGCGGATGATGCCGGGCGGTTTGGTGGCGGGTTGGTCCACGGTGGGTGCGGTGTCGGACATGGGGGAGGAGGATTTGAAACCTGAGGATGGGGATTTCAGACGGATCAAATGGGCCGGGTTCAGCCGTTTTCCGGGCGGGGGTCGCGGGAGAGGAGTTCGCGCATGGCGGTGGGCGCGGGTTTGTCCTGATAGAGGATGGAGTAGACGCAGTCGAGGATGGGTGTGCGGACGTTGGCTTTGCGGGCGGCTTCGTAGATCGAGAGGGTGTTGGGGACGCCTTCGGCGACCATGCCGAGGGTATCGACGGCTTCCTTGAGGGTTTTTCCGGTGCCGATGGCGTGGCCGACGCGGTGGTTGCGGGAGTGTTCGGAGAAGCAGGTGACGATGAGGTCGCCGACGCCGGAGAGGCCGACGAAGGTTTCTTTTTCGCCGCCGAGTGCGGTGCCGATGCGGATCATTTCGGCGAGGGCGCGGGTGACGAGAGCGGCGACGGCGTTGTCACCGAGGCCGAGGCCGTGAGCCATGCCGGCGGCGAGGGCGTAGACGTTTTTGACGGCGCCGCCGAGTTCGATGCCGGCGACGTCGCGGGTGGTGTAGGTGCGGAAGTGGGGGAGGGTGAAGAGTTGCTGGAGTGCGACGGCGAGGGGTTGGTTTTCGGAGGCGACGACGGCGCAGGTGACGAGGTCTTTGGCGATTTCTTCGGCGTGGTTGGGTCCGGTGAGGATGCCGATGGGGTTTTGGGGGAAGACTTCGCGGAGGATTTCGCTCATGCGTTCGCCGGTGTTGCGCTCGATGCCTTTGGCGCAGGAGAGCAGCGGGGTGGTGGCGGGGAGGCCGAGGTTGGCGAGTTGTTCGGCGACGGGGCGGATGGCGCTGGTGGGGACGGCGAAGATGACGAGCGGTTGGTCGAGGGCGACGGCGGTGTCGGTGGTGGCGGTGACGTGGGCGGGGAGTTCGACGTCGGTGAGGTATTTCGGGTTGCGGTGGGTGCTGTTGATTCCGGCGACGACGTCTTGTTCGACGGAGACGAGGGTGATGGCCTCGAGTTTCGGGGCGAGGAGTTTGGCGAGTGAGGTGCCGAGGGATCCGGCGCCCATGATGGCGGCTGTGGAGAAGTTCATGGAGTGAAGAGACGAATGACTGAGCGCGAATGCGGGATGAAATTGGGGGCCCGGTGGCCGGAGGGTCGGGGTGGGATGTCCGCCGGTGGCGTGGCGGTTACTTTTTTTTGCGTTCGAAGCGGTGTTCGGTGCCATCGCGGAGGCGCTGGATATTGGCGCGGTGTTTCCAGGTGGCGAGCAGAGCGATGACGATGGAGAAGATGAAGAGCGGTTTGTTCCATGAGCCGTCCTGGAGGCGGCCGTGGTGCCATGAGCCGAAGATGGTGAGGACCGGCAGCATGTTTGCGGCGCCGACGCTGGCGATGGAGACGAAGCGGGTGGTGTAGAAGAGGGTGACCCAGATGACGAGCAGGATGAGGACGGCGAAGGGCATGAGGGCGAGGAGGACGCCGGCGGAGGTGGCGATGCCTTTGCCGCCCTTGAAGCCGACCCAGGGCGAGTAGTTGTGGCCGAGGACGGCGCAGAAGGCGGTGACGATGTGGATGGTTTGGGCGAGCAGGGGTTTGGCGGCGGGGAAGACCATGGCCCAGGTCTCCGGGAGGCCGAGCGGGACCTGTGGGGAACGGCTGGCGATCTGGATGAGGTTGGTGGCGATGGCGACGGGGATGAAGCCCTTGAGGAGGTCGAGGAGGAGGCAGGTGACGCCGTATTTCTTGCCGACGACGCGGAGCACGTTGGTGGCACCGATGTTTCCGGATCCGTGCTGGCGGATGTCGATGCCCTTCATGCGTGCGATGAAGAGTCCGAAGGGGATGGATCCAAGCAGGAATGCGAGGATCGGGCAGAGCCAGAGTTGCATCGGTGGGCGGGTTGGGTGAAGCGGCGGTGCGGGAGGCTTAATTGATGACGGTCGCGGAGGTGATGACGACCGGGGATTTGGGGACGTTTTGCGCGGGCAGTTCGAGTTTTTCGCCGGTCCGGGGGTGGATCATGACGATTTCGGAGGTGTGGGTGGGGACGGCTTTGATTTTGTCGACGACGTCCATGCCTTTGATGACTTTGCCGAAGACGGCGTATCCGCCCATGCTGGGGTGGTTGAGGGAGGGGTTGTCGACGACGTTGATGAAGAACTGTGCGGTGGCGCTGTCGGGGTCTGCGGTGCGTGCCATGGCGATGGTTCCGCGGTCGTTTTTGAGGCCGTTGGTGCTTTCGTTTTTGATGCCGGCGCCGGTGGGGCGTTCGACGGGTTTGCCGTCCTTGATGGTGAAGCCGCCGCCCTGGATCATGAAGGTGCTCATGACGCGGTGGAAGACGGTGTTGTCGTAGTGGTGTTTTTCGACGTAGGAGAGGAAGTTTTTGACGGTGATGGGGGCTTTGGCGGCGTTGAGTTCGAGAGTGATGTCGCCTTTGGTCGTTTTGAGGAGGACTTTGGGGTTGCTGGCGGGTTTCGCTGATTCCGTGGATTCCTGAGCGAGGGCGAGGCAGGGGAGGAGAGCGATAGCGAAGAGAGCGAAGCGTCGTTTCATCGGGGTGGGTATGTAGAGGATCTCAGGGGAGTTACAAGGTCGAAGGGGGGAGATTCGGGGTGGCGGGAGGGGGGGATTCGGATGGGGCGGGGCGCTGCGGGAAGGCGGGGCGAGGTGGTGGATGACGGAAAAACCCGCCGGCCGGGGTGGTGGCGGGCGGGTTTTGGTGAGGGATTCGGGTTCCGGTTCAGGAGGAGGCTCCGATATCGACGGGCTTGTAGCCGCCTTTCGAGCGGAAGTAGAGGAGGAGTCCGAGGTAGCAGACGAGCATGAAGGCGGGGAATATGGCCATTTTGCCAAGAGCGCCGAACTGGCCGGCGGTGTTGGCTGCTTCGAGCGCGGCGATGCCGGTTTCTCCGGTGACGGTTTCGGCTTTTACGGGATCGATGGCCTGATAGTCGCCGAGGAGGTATTCCTTCTCGATGCTGACGGTCTGGTGGATGGCGGGGGCTTTTTCCATGAGTTCCGCGTTTGCGGTGGATTCCTGGAGGAAGCCGATGAAGGGGAAGCCGAGGATGCCGACTGCGAGCATGCCGATGCCGCCGACGGCGTTGAGGGTGAGGGCGCCGCCTTTCGGGCATTGTTCCGAGGTGACCGCGAGCATGGTGGGCCAGAAGAAGGTCTTTCCGAATGCGTAGAGGGTGGCGGCGGCGAAGATCATGATGAGGCCGGAGTGTGCGGTCTTGCTGAGCCAGGTGAGGCCGAGAATGGCGAGGACTGCGGAGCCGGCGAGCAGTCCGAGCGGGGAGATGCGGTGGACGATCGAACCGGCGAAGAAGCGGAGGATCATCATGATGGTGGAGGTGTAGACGAGGACCCAGCCGGCGTTGTGCCCGGCTTCCTTCATGGGTTCCTCCATGAGTGAGGAGATCCAGCCGTCGGTGCCGATTTCGGTGGTTGCGAGTGGCATCATGATGACGATGAGGACGACGAGAATGATGTGTCCGAAGGAGCGGGTGATCACCGCGAAGCCGATGACGACGGCGGCGATGAGGCCCCAGACGACGGCGGCGGACCATCCGAAGACCTGACCGACCTGGGCGATGACGAGTCCGAATCCGACGAGCGCGCCGAATGCGCCGAACTCCCGGAGCATTTCCATGTAGCTGACACCGGCTTCTTCGCGTTCGTTTCTCGGGAAGGTCTGCGGGGTGAGCATGATCAGGTAGACGACGGCGGGAACCATGATGAGTCCGAGGACGATGCGCCAGTCGCCATTGGCGGCGACGTCGGCGAGGGCGATGGTGCAGAGGCCGCCGACGATGAGACCGGCGGGCCATCCCGCGTGGAGGGCGTTGAGCCATTTGGTCTTGTTGTCACGGAAGACGGTGGCGACGAGCGGGTTGATGAAGGCCTCGACGGTGCCGTTTCCGAGGGCAAGGATGATGCTGCCCCACATGAGGAGACCGTAGCCTTTTTGCTGGGCGGCGGCGAGGGCCTCACCTTCGAGGCCCTGGATGGTGGAGTAGGCCATGCACGCGAGGGTGATGTAGATGGCGTAGCAGACGAAGGAGGAGAGCATTGCGACCTTGTAGCCGATCTTGTCGATGATCAGGGAGAAGATGATGATGCTGACGCCGAAGGGCCAGACGCCCGCGCCCATGAGTTCGCCGGCTTCGACTTTGGTGAGTCCGAAGTCCTCGACGAAGCGTCCGCCGCAAAGGTACATGCGGCTGAAGAAGGCGTAGGATGTGGCGATGAGCGCGACGAAACAGCCCCAGAACAGGGCCTTGTTGGCTGCGGATGGATGGGAACTCATGGGTATTTTCAGGATTTCGGGTTTGGTGCCGGGGTTTCTAGCGGGTGCTCTACGACGTGACGAGAAGAAAGGTTTCGGAGAATTTTGGGGTTTTTTCTAAGGATTTCGGGTGGTTTGTGTCTTGGTAGGTGAAAGGCATGAGAAAGCGCGCGCCGCATCATGAGCTCCCCAACCCCGAACATACGATCGATGGCTGATGCCGTAGAGAGTCCGGTAGGATGTCTGCCGGGAGGCGACGCCGTGAAACCGGATTTTCGCGAGGTGTTCGCGGCGGAGGAGTCGCCGCTGCTTCGGTTTGGCTATGGATTGACCGGCCAGCGGGAGACGGCGGAGGACATTGTGCAGGACGCCTTTCTGAAGCTGCACACACACTGGGACGACGTGTCGAATCCCCGGGCCTGGTTATTCCGCTGCGTGCGGAATCTGGCGCTCAATCACATCCGCGACACCCGCAAGGAGATCATGACTGAGCATGATGATGAATGGGAAAGCCAACAGCCGGAGCCGGATGAGGCAGCCGCGCGGATGGAGGCGGTGGGGACGCTGCGCTTGCTGGTGTCCGAACTGCAACCGCAGGAGCGGGAGCTGGTTTCCCTGAAATACCACGAAAACCTCAAATACGAGCAGATTGGCGAACGTACGGGGCTGAGTGTCGGCAACGTGGGCTACAAGCTGCACCACGTGTTGAAGGGTCTGGCGGACGCGATGAGGCGGATGGGGGTGGATAGTCCGGCGGGCTAGAGACGGGAACCAAGAACCAAGAATCAAGAGATGAGTGACGAGAGTTCATATACGGCGGTGGGAGACGAGGCGCTTGAAGCGCGGATCGTGGCGTGGGTGCTGGGCGAGGCGTCGGCATTCGAGGCGGAGGAGTTGGAGAAACTGTGTGTGGAGCGTGAGGAGTTGGGGGTGTTCAAGCGGCGGATCGAGCGGATGCACGGGCTGATGGAGGCGGAGGTGCGGGAAGGGGCGGATGAGGCGTGGTCGCTGCCGGAGGCGAAGCGGAGCGCGGTGGAGCAGTTGCTGGAGAACGGCGAGGAGAAGGCGCGGGAGAGGAGTGTGCGGAGGAGCGGGAGAAGGGCGATGGTCGCGATTGCGGCGTGCGTGGTGGTTTCGTTGTTCGGGGTGTGGATGATGCCGAGGGGATACGAGGGCAAGGTGGTGGTGGAGGTGCGGCCGAGGGCGGGGGGGATGTCACCGCTGGGTGAGGGCATGAGGGATGAGTCCGGACCGATGTCGGCACAGTTTTTCGGCACGGAGTTTGAGAAGATCAAAAGCCGGGAGAGTTTGGAAAAGGTGGTGGAGAATCTGGATTTGGACGCGCGCTGGGGAGTGGACAAGGAGGATGCGCTCGGGAGGTTGCGCGGGATCGTCGATGCGCAGAACATCAGGGGGACGGATTTGGTCGAGATCAAGGTGCGCGCAGGGGATAAGGGGGACGCGAAGGAGATCGCGGAGGAGGTGGCGGAGACGTATGCCGCGTATCGGAGGGAGTGGGAAACCGAGGCATCCAGGCGCTCGCTGGAGGAACTGAAGAAGGCGATCCGGGACCAGGAGGAAAAGGTGGAGGAGCGGCGGAAGGTGCTTTCGACGATCGTGCGGACGAAGGGCGTGATCCACAAGGGGGAGGATAGGTTTTATGGACGCGGCGGTGAGGGAGAGCAGAGGGAGGAGACGGTCAAGCGTGGTCTTGACGCGCAGGACTACGTGGATGCGAAGCGGGCCTTTGAGACCGACGTGGCACTGCTGCAGGAAATGAAGATCAAGCAGATTGCGGAGACCATTTCCTCTGAGACACCGGCGGGCAATGCGGTGATCGTCCATGATTCCTCGGTGGAGGATCGGTCGTTGTTTCAGTGGGCGTTTGGTGGCAAGGCGGAAGGGACTGTTGCGGAGGCTCCGACGGTCACGACCTACTCGGCTGCGTTAGCGGAACAAGAGGAGAAGGGACAAGACGAGGATGGCGAGGGCATGGTGGCGCTGAAGACGGAGTTTCCCGCGGAGATGATCGAGGGGACGCCGAAGCCGATGAATGTGCCGGGGTTGGTGGATGAGAGGGATGGTCCGGTGATTGCGGGGAGGATGCGGTATGGGCGCGGGCAGGAGAAGCAGGATAGCAACTGGAAGGAGTCGTCGAATGGGGTGGTTGTGGGCGGACAGGTGCTCTCGCCGGGAACTGTCAATTTTGCGGATGGAATGAAGCTGGGAGATGCGGTTGACGGGGCGGGCGGGGCGTCGGATTTCGCTTCGAAGAAGCGGGTGAGGGTGATGCGTGATGGAGTGCTGAAGCAGTATGATTTGAATTCCAAGGAGGGGCGTGAGCTGCAGTTGCAGGCGGGGGATGTGGTGGAGGTGCCGCAGAAGTCGGTATTTGGTGATGGTGAGAGATTGCCGGGAAATGAGCGTCTGAGGGGGCGGCCGGAGGCTGCTGTGGATTTCGCGAAAACCGCGCCGGTTCAGAGTGCGCCTGCGGCTTGGGTGTCCGGCGTTGCTGATCGGGAGAGGTCGGCGGGCAAGTCGTCGTCATCGAGTGAATTGGCTGACGGTGGTGCGGACGAGGGCGGGGTGGGTGTCGAGACGAGGTATTTCTTCAGCGATGCGGATGGGGGTGTGAAAGCGGTGCCCGAACCCGCGGCGCGGCCTCAGCCGAGGCCGGAGGTGGTTCGGAAGCCGGTGGTGGCGAGTGGTGGGGTGGCAGCGGATGAGGCTGCGGTGTCGAGTTCCCTGTTTGCGGAAGCGGGCAAGCATGAGTCCAAGCAGAATGTCGACGCGTTTGCGGCATCCGATGTGCCGGAGGTGGCGGATGTTCCGATGCTGGGGCGGATGTTCCGCAGCAAGGAGAAGGGGCGCAAGGTGGACGTCAACGGACGCGAACGCGAGCTGCCGGATCTGTCGAATGCCGCGACGATGGCGGAGAACCGGACGCGGGTGGATGAGGTGAGGAAGGATCTCTATCTCGCGGAGGGGAATCTCAAGCTGGGCAAGCTGGATGTGGCGAAGCGGAAGTATGAGGACGCGCTCGGGGTGGATCCGGGCAATCTGGCGGCGAGGCGAGGCTTGGAGAAACTGGCGAAGCAGGAGGCGGCGTCTTATCGGGCGGCGTATGATTCCACGCGTGCCGAGTTGTTGGCGGAGGTGGATGCGGCATGGGAGTTGAAGGTTCCGGCGGAGGTTGTGGAGTTTGAAGGATTCATCAATTACGGTGCTCCGATTGATGGTGTGGCGGGCAAGGACGGGGTTGATGCGGACGCCTTCAACGCAAACGCGACTGACGGGGACGACTGGAGTGGCGTGATTCGCGACAAACTGGAGGCCGACTTGGAGGTGGTGGATGGAGAAGTGGAGAAGTTGGCGGAGCAGGCGGAGCTGGAGAACCGACCGGCGGTAACGCCCGCGAGGAAGTCGGTGGTGTTTGAGGAGGAGAACTCGGCGGCGGAGGAACCCTATTCGACTTTCTCGCTCAACATCAGCGACGCGTCGTTCCAGGTGGCGCAGGCGGCGCTGGCGCGGGGTGAGCAGCCTGATCCGGCGGGGATCAAGGTGGAGCAGTTTTACAATGGGGTGGACTACGGGGATCCGGGTCCGGTGGGTGAGGAGCCGGTGGCGGTGACGATCGAGCAGGCGGCGCACCCGGTGGTGCCGGGGCGCAATCTGGTGCGGGTGGCGGTGAAGACGGCGGCGGCGGGCCGGGGCGAAGGGCAGCCGCTGCGGCTGACGCTGCTGGTGGACCAGAGCGGATCGATGGCGCGCGAGGACCGGCGCGGGGCGATGGATGAGGCGCTGGGCGGACTGGCGGAGTTGCTGACGGAGAACGACCGGGTATCGGTGATCGGGTTTTCCCGCAGGGCGCGGCTGCTGGCGGAGGCGATGGGCGGGGAGAAGGCGGACGGGCTGGCGGAGTTGGTGAACCAGGGGGCGGCGGAGGGTGGCACGAATCTGGAGGAGGCGATCGGGCTGGCCGAGGAGATCGCACTGCGCGGGATGCAGGCTGGCGCGCAGAACCGGATCGTGCTGTTCACGGACGGGGCGGCGAATTTGGGGGACGCGGATCCGGAGCGACTCGCGGAGAAGGTGAAGGAACTGCGGCAGAAGGGGCTGGCGCTGGACATCGCGGGGATCGCGGCAGACGACCTGAATGACGATTTATTAGCCGAGCTGGCGAGGCATGGAAACGGGCGGTATTACGTGGTCGGCAAGGCCGGCAAGGGCGGGGAGGCGGAGCTGGCGAAGAAGCTGGCGGGCGCGTTCCGGCCGGCGGCGGAGAACGTGAAGGTGCAGGTGAGGTTCAATCCGGAGCGGGTGGGGCGCTACAAGTTGATCGGGTTTGAGAAGGACCGGTTGCAGAAGGAGGACTTCCGGAATGATGCGGTGGATGCGGCGGAAATGGCGGCGGAGGAGGCCGGGGTGGCGATCTATCAGGTGGAGCCGCTGGCGGAGGGAAGCGGGGAGATTGGCGAGGTGAGCGTGCGATTCCGTGATGTGGCGAGCGGTGAGATGGTGGAGCGGAGCTGGACGGTTCCGCATGACGAGATGGCTCCGGCGATTGACCGGGCGTCGCCCTCGATGCAGTTGGCGGTGCTGGCGATGCTGGCGGGTGAGAAGCTGCGTGGCGGGCCGTTGGGCGAGGCGGTGGACTTCGGGGAGTTCACGGATGTGAAGGCGAAGGTGCGCGAGTTTTACGGCAGTTCCGGCCGGGTGGCCGAGGTGCTGGAGATGGTGGAGGCGCTGAGGAAGTGATGATTTGATATTTTACGTTGGGTTTACGGAACTGGTGAAACAATTGAGATAGAAAGAGCAAAGTGATGAAGACTGCGAAGCTTGTGATGATTTTGGGTTTGTTGTTGATGGTGTTTGCGCCGGCACAGGAGGTGGCGCAGGACGAGCGACTGGTGCTGGTACCGTGGAAGGCGGCGCGGACGGATGCGCCGTTGTTTTTCTCCGCGACTGCGGAGGTGGACGTGCGGGTGGGACTGGAAGAGGTGACGGGCGAGCAGCGGATTTCATTCATGGTGCACCAGGGGAAGGCGGAGGAGCTGAGTCTCGAGCTCTCGGGGCCGGGTGAGGTGACGGAGGTGAGCGGCAAGGGGCTGAAGGACTGGTCGGTGCGGATGACGGACGGCAAGCGGTTTTTGGATCTGAGGCCGGCGGTAAAAAGCGGCAGGCTGCCGCGGACGCTGGAGGTTTCCGTGAAGACGAGGTTGGAGAACGAGGGCGGGATGGTGGGCATTTTGCTGCCCGGGGCGGGACGGGCGACCGGGTTTGCGGTGAAGGTCGCGGTGCAGCCCGACAAGGGGGTGGACCTGAAGGTGCTGGAGGCGGCGGGGCTGGCGAAGGTGGAGGATGGCGAATGGGCGTATGTGGGCGGCGGCAGCGTGCTGCCGAAACTGGTGGTGGGAGCGGCTGCGGCGGGTGTGGATTCGCGCGGGCTGGAGCTGGCGGGCGCGGTGTTGGAGGGGAATGTGGCAGAGGACGGGAAGAGTGTGTCGTTCGTGCTGAAGGGGGTGGCGAGGTCGGCTGGCGAGGGGTCGAGGATTGAGTTGTTAGGCGGTGGAGCGGCGCTGGCGGATGGGGTTGCCGGGGAGGACTGGCATGTGGAGCTGAAGAAACGGGGCAAGGAATGGGTGTATGAACTGGTGGCGGATTTCTTCGGGGATCTGCCGGTGGAGGTGGGCTTTGAGGTGGCGGTGCAACGGCAGGGTGACTGGAGCGGATTGTCGTTCCGGGTGCCGGGTGGGGTGGTGGTGCCGGTGACGGTGAGGGGGCTGGACAAGGGGGTCTCGTTTGACGCGAAGCGTGCGGTGGTGCCGCAGCATGTGAAGGGGGCGTGGATGGGGTTTTTACCGGCGAACGGGCAGGCTGAGATGGCCTGGCGGGAGGTGGACAAGGTGGCGGATGGATCGTTGTTTTTCTCCAGCACGGCGACGAGCGACGTGCGGGTGGGGAGTGGATTGCTGAGGCAGCAGACGGTGATGGACCTGCGGGTGCTGCAGGGGAAACTGGCGGAGCTGACGATCAAACTGGACGGTCCGGGCGAGGTGCTTTCGGTGGCCGGCGAGCCGGTGCTGGGGTGGGTGGTGCGGGAGACCGATGGGGTGCGTGAGCTGGATGTGAAGCTGAGCCGGCCGATCGAGGGTGCTGGGCGGATCCGGATCGAGGCGCAGGCGGCGTTGGGAGGATTTCCGGTGAAGGCGGAGGCGTTGCGGATGTCTCCGGTGGGGGCGTTGCGGCACAGCGGGTATCTGCGGATCGCGAACCACGGTGCGGTGCGGGTCGAGGTGGGTGGGGCGAAGGGGTTGATCCAGTTGGCGCCGGAGCAGTTTCCGGGTGGGGTGGACGAGAGTTTGAGGCAGGTGTTTGTGTATCGTTTTCCCTCGGCGGAATACGGGTATTCGGTGGATGCGAGCCAGGTGCTGCCGGAGGTGGGTGTGACGGAGGTGACGGTTTATGAGATGTCGGAGACCGACATGCGGATCGCGGCGGATCTGGAGCTGGACATCAGGGAGGCACCGCTGCGCGAGTGGGAGCTGATGATACCGGCGGACCATGCGGTGGCGGCGGTGAGTTCGGCGGCGGTGGCGGACTATTCGGTGGGTGAGGAAACCGAGGATGGGCTGAGGCGGCTGAAGGTGATATTCGGCAATCCGGTGTCGGGCCGGCAGTTGGTGAAGTTGCGGTTGGAGAAGAACGAGGCGGCGAAGGCGGGGGCGTGGCAACTGACGCCGCTGGGGTTTCCGAAGGTGAAGAGCCGGAGGGGCTATGTGGGTGCGGTGGCGGCGGCGGGGTATCGGCTGGTGGTCGGCAAGACGGCCGGGCTGGCGGAGGTGCCGCTGACGTTTTTCCCGAAGAAGACGCAGGGGTTGCAGCAGGCGTTCCGGTTGCGTGATGACAAGTGGTCGGCGGGCTTGGTGGCGGAGGCGCTGGGGCAGAGTGTGGAGGCGGATGTGTTTCACCTCTATTCGCTGAAGTCCGGGGCGGTGTATGGGAGTGTGCTGATGAATTTCTTTGTGGTGGGTGCGCCGGCGACGGAGTGGCGGGTGGAGGTGCCGGAGGGGATCGGCAACATCGATGTGACGGGGCAGAATGTGGGGCGTGACTGGCGGCGGGACGGGAATGTGGTGATCGTGCCGCTGTCGAGCCCGGTGCTGGGAGCGGGGACCTTGTTGTTAACCTTCGAGCAGCCGATGAACTCGATGGGGGGGACGTTTTCGCCGGGTGAGGTGAAGCCGCTGGGGGTGCAGGGCGAGCGCGGGTATGTGCAGGTGGTGAGTCCGCTGCAGGTGAAGCATGAGTCGACGAGCGAGGGCGGTCTGCTGGAGATCGATGCGAGTGAGTTGCCGACGGAGTTTCGCCTGTTGACGAGTGCGCCGACCTTGCGGGCGTGGCAGTATACGGCGCGGGAGTTTGCGATCGAGATGAACGTCGAGTGGTTTGAGCCGGGTGAAACGGTGGGCCAGGTGGTGGATTTCCAGAAGCTGTCGACGCGGCTTTCGCGGGACGGCCAGTGGGTGACGGAGGCGCGGGTGTTTGTGAAGTCGCGCGGTCGGAGTGTGTTGCGGACGGTGTTTCCGGAGGGTGCGGTGCTGTGGGAGGCGAAGGTGGACGGGAAGGCGGTGAACGCACGCAAGGATGCGGGCGAGACGCTGGTGCCGCTGCCGTCGCGGGTGGATCCGAACCAGGCGGTGGAGGTGGTGCTGCGCTATGGGGCGAAGGCGGACAGTGCGCGGCGTGCGAAGCTGGTGGCGCCGGTGATTGACGCGCCGGTGGTGATCGGCGAGTGGACGGTGAGCGGTGATGAGGGGCGGCAGTTGGTGCCGAAGGGCGGGACGGCGGATTTGGTGCGGCCGGTGCTGGCGGAGACGGGTTGGGAGTGGCTGGCCGGGAAACGGCGCGGGGCGGGCTTGTTGTTTGTGGTGGGGCTGGCGGCGGTGCTGCTGGCGTGGCGGTGTGAGTCGGTGTTGCGGCGCGGTTTCGCGATTGGCGCGGGCGCGGGATTCGTGGTGCTGGCGCTCGGGCTGGCAGTGGCGGCGGCCAGTGGCGGCCGGGGCCATGCGGAGGTGCTGGAGTATGCGGCGCCGGTGGTGGCGGCAGGTGGCGAGGTGTCGGTGGTGGTGGCGAATGTGCCGCAGTGGGCGGCGGGCACGAATGCGGGCGTTTGGCTCGGCGGGTTGGCCGGGCTGGGGCTGGCGGCGTGGGGTGTGGTGAAGCGGCAGCGGATGTTCACGGGTGCGGGTGTGGCGCTGTTGGCTGCGGCGGTCCTGTTCGTGCACGGCGGGGCGGCGTGGTTTTTCGTGGTGTTGGCGCTGATTGGGTTTGTTTGCGTGCTGCCGGAGGTGTTCAAGCTGGCGCTTCGGTTGAAGAAGAAGCCGGTGGCGGCCCCGGTGGGGACGGCGGTGGTGATGCTGTCCTGCCTGCTGACGATGGGTGGGACGGGTGCGGAGCTGGCGGAGTCGATGATTCACGATTGGGAAATCCGCGACGGGCGTCTGCACGGCACGGTGGAGGTGACGGTGCGCGGGGAAACCGGCGAGCGGTTTTTGCTTTTGCGTGATCCGGCGGTGTTGAGTGATTTTGCGGGTGACGGGTTGCGGGTGGTGAAGTCACCGGCGGGCGAGGCGACGGCCTATTGGCTGGAGGCGGAGGTGGCCGGGCGGTTGACGGGCAGGGCGACGTTTGAGATGCCGCTGGCGGATCCGCTGAAAGGGTGGCACATGCCGTCCGGGCAGGCGGCGATGCAGAAGGTGCGGGTGCGCTGGGACGAGGCCGGCTGGGAGTTCGTGTGTCCGGCGGCGGCGAAGGTCGATGAGCTGGCAGGCACGGGCAAGGCCGGGAGCGGTGCGTCGATGGTGATCGGTCCGGTGGAGCATGTGATGATCCGGGCGAGGGCGAAGCAACGCGACGTGACGGGTGAGGAGACGAAGTTTTACGCCGAGGTATCCAACCTGTATCTGCCGGGGCCGGGGGTGGTGAACGGACGCCACCAGGTGAGGATTCGTCCGTCGCAAGGACGGGTGACGAGTTTGCGGATGCGGGTGCCGGACGGGTTTACGGTGAGTGATGTGCTGGACGGGCCGGTGGGGTCGTGGCGGTTCGACCCGGAAGGGCGCGAGCTGCGGATGACCGTGGAGCCGGCGCAGACGAAGGGGTTTGGATTCGTGATCGAGACGCAGCGTGGGGCCGGCGAGCTGCCGGTGGATTTGGCGCTGGGTGCGCTGCGTGTCGAGGGCAGTGCGGGCGAGGTGGGCTTGCTGGGGTTGGCGTTTGGAAATGACGTGCAGCCGGAGTCGGTGGCGGTGGAGGGGATGACGCGGGTGAATCCGGAGGATTTCGGGAACGGTCTGCTGCCGGTTTCCGCGAAGGGGCGGGCACTGGCGGTGCTGCAACACGCGTTCCGCTATGGGGCGGAGGATGTAACGGCGAAGGTGCGTGTTTCGGAGGTGGCGCCGGAGTTGCGGGCGGAGATTTCCCAGTTGGTGTCACTGGGTGAGGATCGTCTGGTGGTGGCGGCGGATCTCAGGGTGAACATCACGAGGTCCGGGGTGTTCCGGCTGGATGTGGAGGTTCCCGCGGGTTTGGAAATCGAGAGTGCGACGGGTGAGGGGCTGAGCCATTGGGCGGAGGTGAGCGAGGACGGCAAGCGGGTGCTGGTATTGCATCTGGCGGGCAAGACGATGGGGTTGAGGAACTTCAACCTGACGCTGGCGGGGCGCCCGACCGGGACGCAGAAGAAGTGGACGGTTCCGCGGATGACGGTTCGTGGTGCGTCGCGGGAGACGGGGGTGCTGACGATTGTGCCGGAGCGCGGGCTGCAGGTGCGTGCGGTCGAGCGCAACAAGGTGTCGCAGCTGGATCCGCGGGAGCTGGCGGATGCGGGGAAACAACAGGCGCGGGCGGCGGTGAAACCGGGTGCGCTGGCGTATCGCTTGTTGCAGGGGGATTGGTCGCTGGGGCTGGCGATCAGCCGGCTGGATCCGTGGGTGACGGCGCGGGTGTTTCACGACGCGACGATTCGCGAGGGGCAGTTGCTCTCGCGGGTGAACATCAGCTACAAGATCGAGAATGCGGCGGTGAAGACGCTGCGGGTGCGGATACCGGGGCTGGACGAGTCGTCGGCGGCGACGGTGCGGGCGACGGGTGCCGCCGTGGCGGACCTGGTGCCGGTGGCGGGCGAGGACGGTCTATACGAGATCCGTTTCCAGCGGGGGCTGGCGGGAAGCTCGAGTGTGGATCTCGAGTATCAGCGGGCGGGTGCCGACGGCGGGACGGAGAAGGTCGAGCCGGTGGCGCTGGAGGATGTACGACAGCTGTCGTATTTCGTGGCGGTGCGTGCGGGCGGCCGGCTGGAGCTGGAGGAGGGCGAGGTGCCGCGCGGCTGGAGGCGGGCTGACTGGGCGGTGTTGAAGTCCAACCTGGGGAGCGTGGCCGGCGGGGTGACGCCGAATCTCTCGTATCGGGTGGCGGATGCGGGTGAGCCGCTGCAGGTGGTGCTGAAGCGGCACGAGCTGGCGGCGCTGAGGAAGATGAGGGTTTCCGAGGGGAGCCTGACTACGCTGCTTTCGCCGAACGGCGGGGCGCTGACCGCGGTGGACCTGAAGATGGAGGTGGTGGCGAAGAGCACGCTGCGGCTGAGGCTGCCGAAGGGGGCGGAGCTGTTCAACGTGCGGGTGAATGGCGAGGGCACGGTGTTGGTGCGGGAGGGTGACGAGTGGTTGTTCCATGTGTTTCCGGCGACTGACGCGGACGAGCCCTCGAATGTCGGGTTTGTGTATTCGGCTCCGCTTGGCAAGCGAGGCAGTCTGGTGGGTCCGCTGATGGATGTGCCGATGGAGAACCTGAGCTGGCGGGTGCTGGTTCCGGAGGGCTGGACGAGCACGGGGCACGACGGGGATTTCGACCTGCTGGGTGAGGAGGCGAAGGGCGGGTTCGGCTTGCAGGATTATCTTTCGCTCTCCGTGCTGAAGAGCCGCAGTGACAAGAAGAATGCGGTCGAGCTGCTGGACAAGGCGAACAAGTACATGCTGGCGGGCGACCAGGAGAAGGCGAGCAAGGCGTTCAGCAATGCGGTGAACAACGGGTTTCTGGATGCGGCATCGGGTGAGGACGCGCGGGTGCAGCTGCGGCAGTTGAAGACCCAGCAGGCGGTGCTCGGGCTGAACACGCGGCGCCAGAAGATCGAGCTGGACAACCGGATCGAGGCCACATCGTTCGGCCAGCAGGCACAGATCGAGCAGGCGGCGAACGTGAATCCGGTTTTCCAGGGGAGATACAACTATGACCCGCAGCAGTTCGACCGTTTCCTGGCGGGCAACACGGCGGATGAGAACGCGGCGCTGAAGGAGGTGGCGAACCGGATTGTGGCGCAGCAGCTTGCGGCGGAACCGGCGGCAGCGGCGCTGGATGTGACGCTGCCGGAGCGGGGGACGGTGCTGACGTTCGGGCGGAGCGTGCAGGGTGAGGTGGGCCGTCCGATGGAGATCCGGCTGAAGCTGAGGCGTGCGAACGGCGGATTTGCGGCGGTGGCGCTGGCGTTGTGCGCGCTGGTGGGGGCGATGGCGGCGGTGACGCGGAAGAAGTGATGCTCCGGGCGGCGGCGGTGGCGGCCATGGGATGACCGGGGTCGCCGCCGGGCAGTGCCGGTTATGGTTTGGCCGGGGTTTCCGCTGTGGCGGGGGCTTCGTCGGTGCGGGAGAATTCGGAGGTGGAGCTGAGGTAGAAGAGGACGGCGCCTCCTCCGATGACGAGGGTCAGGATGAAGAGGGAACCGAGCAATCCGAGGCACGAGCGCATGATGTGAGGCTAGGCGGCGGACGGCTGGTGGGGCGAGCGGAAAATGCGCAGGATGCGGGCTTGCGCGGGGCGATGAGATGCCGATGGTGAGGGCATGAAGTCACCTGAATTGCTTGCTCCGGCAGGATCGATCGAACACATGCGCGCGGCGTATGCGTATGGGGCGGACGCGGTTTACGCCGGGTTGCCGCGTTACAGTTTGCGGGTTCGGAACAATGCGTTCCGGAACGTGGAGGCGCTGGGTGAGGGGATTTCCGAGGCGCACGCGCAGGGCAAGACGTTTTTCGTGGTGAGCAACCTGCTGCCCCACAACATGAAGGTGAACTCGTTCCTGAAGGACATGAAGCCGGTGGTGGATTTGAAGCCGGACGCGCTGATCATGGCGGATCCTGGGTTGATCGATCTGGCGCGCAACGCGTGGCCGGAGATGCCGATTCATCTGTCGGTGCAGGCGAACACGCTGAATTGGGCGGCGGTGAAGTTTTGGAACAAGCTCGGGGTTTCACGGATCATTCTTTCGCGCGAGTTGTCGCTGGATGAGATTGCCGAGATCCGGCAGATGTGTCCGGAGGTTGAGCTTGAGGTGTTTGTGCACGGTGCGTTGTGCATTGCGTATTCCGGGCGCTGCCTGTTGTCGGGATATTTCACGAGGCGGGACGGCAACCAGGGGGCGTGCACGAATTCGTGCCGGTGGAAGTACAAGCTGCACGAGGGTGGCGGGACGAAGGTGGCGGAGGATGACGATCCGTTTTTGATCGAGGAGAAGGAGCGTCCGGGCGAGTTCATGCCGATCGAGGAGGACGAGCACGGGACGTATATCATGAACTCCAAGGATCTGCGGGCGGCGGAGCACGTGCCGCGGTTGATGGAGATCGGGATTGACTCGCTGAAGATCGAGGGCCGGACGAAGAGTGCCTACTATGTGGCGCGTAGTTGCCAGGCCTACCGGCGGGTGATCGACAATGCGGCGGCGGGCAGGGAGTTCGATCCGGCGGTGATGGCGGATCTGGAGGGGCTGGCGAACCGCGGGTATACGGGCGGATTCTTCCAGCGGCACCCGAGTTCGGACTACCAGAACTACGAGGACAGCCATTCGTCACCCGGGAGCGGCCGCTACGCCGCGAAAGCGCTGGGCTGGGATGCCGGGCGGGGGTTGATGGAGGTGCAGGTGAAGAACCGTTTCGACAAGGGGGACGTGATCGAGATCGTGAGGCCGGGCGGCAACGAGCGGCAGGTGGTGGAGGTGATGCAGGACCGCGAGGGTGCGGAGATCGAGGTGGCGCCCGGGGACCCGCATCACGTGTGGATCGACCTGCCGGAGGATGCGGCGGGGGCGTTTGTGGCGCGGGTGAACAAGGCGTGAAGCGGTGGGTCCGGGGGCCGGGGGGGCGGAGCGGGACGGACGCTCCGGCCAGGCCGTTGACAAAGCCATGAAGCAAGCCATGGAGAGCGCCGCTGGCATCCCTGCCGGGATGCGGTGATCACCGGTGGCTTGTGATCCGGGGGTGTCGCTGCGCTCGACCCCCGGCTATTTTCTTTGATCCCTCCGGGATCTTTCGCAACGGAGCCTTGGCAACGGGATGGCGGGAGCGGGACGCTCCGGCAACGGTCTGGAGCAGGATGCTCCAGCCACTGCATTCATGGTTCCACGAGGTGGAAGGATCCGCGGGACCATTTGCAGCGGAAGGGGTCTCCGGAGGAGTTTGGGTCCCAGCCGTGCTGGTTGGCGAAGTCGATGGCGTCGGTGACGCGGTCGTAGCTGACGACGCGGGTGAGTTCGGCGATGAGTTGGCGGCCGTTGACGGGGGCGGTGGCTTCGACGATGAGTTCGTTGACGCCACGCTTGTTCTGCATGATCCAGCGGTATTGGACGTCGTGGTGGTTGATGGCTTTGAAACCTTTTTGTGGTGCGGGCATGGTGATCAGTCGATGGGGACGTGGGGTTCGAATGTCATGGCGCGCTCGTGTTCCTGGGCTTTGGCGGCCTTTTTCGCCTGTTGATAGAAGTATTCCTGGGAGCGGAATGTCTTCACGCCCTTCGGGCGGGCGATGCGTTCGGACGATCCGTCCGGCAGGATGCGGGATGCCTGGGTGTTGTCCTTGAAGAAGGTGTCCAGGATGCGGATGAGCTGGCGTTTGATTTTGGGTTCCTCGACGGGGACCATGAGTTCGACGCGTTTTTCGAGGTTGCGGGTCATCCAGTCCGCGGAGGCGAAGTAGACTTTGGAGTCGCCGCCCTGGTGGAAGTGGAAGAGCCGGGCGTGTTCGAGGAAGCGGTCGATGACGGAGATGACTTCGATGTTTTTCGAGTATTTCGGGTCGCCGGGTTTGAGGCAGCAGATGCCGCGGACGTTGAGTTTGATTTCGACGCCGGCCCGGGATGCCTTGTAGAGGGCGGCGATGATGTCGGGGTCCTGGAGTGAGTTGACCTTGGCGTTGATGCGTGCGGGGAGTCCCTGTTTGGCGCGTTCGGCCTCGCCGGTGATGAGGTCGATGAGGGTGGGTTTCATCGCGGTGGGTGCGGGGACGAGGCGCTGGAAGCGGAGGAGTTTCGAGCGGCCGGAGACGGCGTTGAAGAAGAGCGAGGCGTCGTTTCCATAGTCCGGCTTGCAGGTCATGTAGGAGATGTCCGTGTAGAGGCGGGAGGTGGATTCGTTGTAGTTGCCGGTGCCGAGGTGGACGTAGCGGCGGAGGTGGCCGGTTTCGCGGCGGACGATCATGCAGATTTTGGCGTGGGTTTTGAGGCCCTTGACGCCGTAGACGATCTGGACGCCGGCGCGCTGGAGTTCGTCGGCGCGGTCGAGGTTGCGGGCTTCGTCGAAGCGGGCCTTGAGTTCGACGAGAGCGGTGACGTGTTTGCCGTTTTCGGCGGCCTTGATGAGGGCGTCGATGATGCGGGATTTTTTCGCGGTGCGGTAGAGGACCTGTTTGATGGCGACGACGCCGGGGTCGGTGGCGGCTTCTTCGAGGAGGCGGAGGACGGGTTCGAAGGATTCGTATGGGTGATAGAGCATGACGTCGCCGGCGGCGATGGTCTCGAACATCGAGGCGCCGGGGATGATGGCGGGGGAGTTTTGGCCGGGCCAGTCCGAGTCGCGGAGGTGGTCGAAGTCCGGCAGGAAGGCGAGGTCCATGAAGGAGGAGAGTCCGGGCGGGCCGTCGACGCGGTAGATTTCCTTTGGTGAGGCGGCGGTGACGTTCTGGATCATGCGGGTGAGGTCGCGGGGTGCGCCGACGCGGAGTTCGAGGCGCACGGTGTCCGAGAATCGGCGGGCGGTGAGGACTTCCTCCATTTCGCCGGCGAGGTCGATGGCGTCTTCCTCCTGGACGGCGATGTCGCCGTTGCGGGTGACGCGGAAGACGGTGGTGGCGACGACGGATTCGGCGGGGAAGAAACGGCCGGCGTGGATGGCGACGATGTCTTCCAGGAGGAGGAAGTTATGGGTTTTCGGTTCGGAGTTGAGCGGGGCGAAGCGGTTGAGGCTTTCGGGGATGGGCAGCAGGGCGTGGCGGGTGGTGCGGGTTTCCGGGTCGAACAGTCGGCAGGCGACCACGAGGGTGAGGGCTGGCACCACGGGCGGGGTGTCTCCGGGGTCGACGGCGAGCGGGGTGATGAGCGGATAGATCTGGTCTTCGAAGATGGCGGAGACCTGGACGCTTTGTTCGGCGTCGAGATCGCCGGGTTCGAGTTGGCGGACGCCGGCTTCCTCGAGGCCGGGGATGAGTTGGTTGTTGTAGAGTGCGTATTGGTCGTCCTTCATGCGCAGGATGCGCTGGCGGAGGGCGGCGAGGTTCTGGTTGGGGGTGAGTCCGGAGATGTCGCGGGATTTCAAGCCGCTGCGGCGCATCATCATCAGTCCGCCGACGCGGACCTGGAAGAACTCGTCCATGTTGGATGCGGTGATGGCGAGGAACTTGAGGCGTTCGAGGAGGGGGAGGTCGTCGCGCAGGGCTTCGTTGAGGACGCGCTGGTTGAATTCGACCCAGGAGAGTTCGCGGTTGATATAGGGGATCGGCATGGGGACAGGGGAAGTTCGGATGGGTGTTAGTTATCTTCGTCGATGACGACGGCGAGGCCGAATGTTTGTTCGAAGAGGTCGGCCTTGCTGTGCATGGCGAGGCGTTCGACGGCGGCGTCGTTGAGGCCGGGGAGGTGGAGGCGGAGTTTGCGGGGTTCGCGGGTGATGGTGATGTCCGAGACGCGCTGGGCGTGGGTTCGTTCGAGGGCGTCTGCGACGCGGAGGATGGCGGCGAGTTTGCAGACGCGGATGCGGTCGTCGACGCCGAGTGCGGCGTAGCTCGGGTGGTCGAGTGAGGGGCAGGAGTGGCGGTGGTAGCGGGCGACGAGAGCGACGATGGTGACGTCGAGCCGGTCGAGGCCGAAGACTTCGGAGTTGAGGATGAGGTATTCCGAGTGTTTGTGGTGTGCGCGGGGGCTGACGAAGGTTCCGACTTCGTGGAGGATGGCGGCGACCTGGAGGAGGAGTGCGTCGTGTTGGTTGAGTTGGTGGAGGTCGGAGAGTTCGTTGAAGAAGAACTCGCAGAGTGCGCCGACGTGTTTGCCGTGGCGGGGGTCGGATTTGTATCGTTTGGCGAGGATGGTGGCGGAGCGGAGGACTTCGGTGGCGAAGTTTCCGGTGAGGTTTTTCGAGACGAGGAGGTCGTGGAGGAGTCCGAGTTCGAAGCCGGTAGCGGGGATCTGGACTTCGGCGAGTTTGAGGATTTCGGAGATGGCGAGGTTGATTTCGAGGGCGGGGAGGAGGGCTTCGGCGGTTTGGTAGTCGAGGCGGAAGCGTTTGACGATCTCGACGTCGGTGAGGTGGGAGGTTTCGGTGGTGAGTTCGCGGAGGGCGGGGACCCTGCACTGGCCGTCGCCGAGGCGGGTGGATGCGACGGACTGGATTTCGTAGCCGATGAGGACGATGCCCTTGATATCGACGTCCGAGTAGTCGAAGCGGACTTGTTCGACGTTGCCGGACACGTGTTCGCGGATGACGCGGAGGAGTGCGGTGCCTTCGGCGTGGGTTCCTTCGACGGCCTCGCGGGTGCGGTGGGTTCCGAGGCGGTAGCTGGTGTAGCGGGTGATGCGGCCTTTTTGGAAGAGGAGGGCGCGGGTGTTGCCGGGGCCGACGTGGACGACGAGGACGGTGCGTTTGCGGAGGTCGGGGAGTTGTTGGAGGCGTCTGCGGGTTTTGAGGTAGATGAGGCGGGTCATTTCGCCGTCGTCGATGACGCTGACCTTGAGTCCGCATGCCACCCGGAGGCGGTTCATGACGGTTTCGTGGTTTTTTGCTTCGCTGAGGATATTGGTTGCGACGGCGCGGGTGATGCCGTTGGGGTCGAGGCCGAGTTCGGTGAGGGATTTCTGGTATCCTTTGACGACGGAGACGATGCGTTCGATGGTGGCGAGGCTGACGGTTCCGTCGCGGAAGATGTCGCGGGCGACGGGGGCGGGTTGTTCGAGGAAGTCGACCGGGGTGAGCGGGCCGTCGGGGGAGGATTCGGCGACCAGCATGGAGACCGAGCTTGCGCCGATGTGGAGGGCGGTGACGAGGGTGCCTGAGGGGAGTGGTTCGGGCGCGGGAGTCCTATCGGATGGCATCAGGAGAAGACAACGCGGGAGTGCGCCCAATTCAATCCCGAAAATTCGGCGGGGTGCTTGAGAACGGGGGAAAAGGGCGGGCGACGGGGTGCGATGAGAGGCGCAAAATACGCGTTGTCATGGATGGGAATCATGCTCACAACTGGTGGGCGAGGATTTCGCACAAGGATTTCTGTTGGGGTTTCTGGCCTGGTTCCAAGGTTTCAGCGGGGTTTGCGTGGTTTTTGCAGAATGATTATAGAAGAAAAATATTGCTTCCGGCGGTGATTGGGAACAAGTTCCGCCCGGAAACCTCATAAAACAAGGTAACAAACTAAGGTTTATGCTTCCAGAGCACTCCCCATATACTTCCGAGCAGCGCGCGGCGCTGGAAAATGCAATTTCCGGATTCACGCCGGAGCAACGGGCTTGGCTGAGCGGATTTCTCGCTCAGGCGGGCGGATCTGCGGTTCCGGCGGAACCGGCGGCGGGCGGGAGGATGACCGTGTTGTATGGATCCGAGTCGGGGAACTCGGAGGAGCTGGCGGATCGCACGGCGAAGGAGGCGAGGCGGCGGGGGTTCAAGGTGGTGTTGAAGAGCATGGCGGATGTGGCGCCGGGGAATTTGGTTGAGGCGGAGAATCTGCTGGTGATTGTTTCGACGTGGGGTGACGGCGAGCCGCCGGAGAGTGCGGAGTCGTTTTATCATTCGCTGATGGAGGAGGAGCATGCGTTTGGCGGGGTGAATTTCTCGGTGTGCGCGCTGGGCGACACGTCGTATGAAAAGTTTTGTCAGACGGGGAAGGATGTGGACGAGCGGCTCGAGGCGCTGGGTGCGAAGCGTCTGGCGGCGAGGAAGGATTGCGACGTGGACTATGAGGACGCGTGGACGGAATGGGTGATGGACGTGCTGGGGGCGGTGGATCCGGGATCGGTGATGGTGAGTGCCGCGGAGATGGCGGATGCCGGCCAGGAGGTGTTCGGCAAGAAGAACCCGTTTCCCGCCAACCTGCTCAACTGCCAGCCGATCAACGGCCAGCTTTCGAAGAAGGAAACGATCCACGTGGAGTATTCGCTCGATGGCTCGGGTCTGGTCTATCAGCCGGGCGACGCGCTCGGGGTGGTGGCGCGGAACGCGCCGGACGTGATTGGCGCGGTGTTGTCGGCAGCGAGGCTGCGTGGTGATGAGACGATCGAAACCAAGGTGAGCGGGCGGAAGCTGCTGGCGGACGCGCTGCGCGATGATTTCGACATCACGGCGCTGTCCCGCAATGTGCTGGGCAAGCTGCAGATTGCGACGGGTTCATCCGAGCTGGAGAAGCTGCTGGCGGATGATGCGAAGGAGAAGTTCCACGATTATGTGTTTGGCCGCGAGATTGTGGATGCGATTGAGGATTTTGCGCCGAACGGGTTGTCGGCGGACGTGCTGGCCGGGTTGTTCCGGAAGCTGCCGCCGCGATTGTATTCGATTGCTTCGAGTCCGCTGGCGCATCCTGGCGAGGTGCATTTGACGGTTGCGGTTGTGCGCTACGAGACGCACGGGCGGAAGCGCAAGGGCGTGTGTTCGTCCTACATGGCGGATTTGGTGAAACCCGGCGAGGATTCGAAGGTGTTTGTGGTTCCGAACAAGAACTTCCACCTGCCGGAGGATCCCGGTGCGCCGATCATCATGGTCGGGCCGGGAACGGGCATCGCGCCGTTCCGGAGTTTCATCGAACACCGTGCGGAGATGGGTCATCCGGGCAAGAACTGGCTGATCATGGGCGATCAGTATTTCCAGCAGGATTTTCTCTATCAGCTGGAGTGGCAGGAGTATCTCAAGAGCGGCGTGCTGACGAAGCTGGACACCGCGTTTTCCCGGGACCAGCCGGAGAAGGTCTATGTCCAGCACCGGATGCTGCAGAACGGCAAGAAGCTGTTCGAATGGCTGGAGCAGGGCGCGTATTTCTACGTCTGCGGGGACGCGCTGCGGATGGCGTCGGATGTGCACGATGCGCTGATTTCCGTGATCCGGGAGAACGGCGGGATGTCGCGCGAGGAGGCCGAGACCTATGTCGAGGGCCTGAAGGCGGCGAAACGATACAAACGAGACGTCTATTGAGGCGCGCGCCGGAAGCAAGTCCGGCAGAACCAATACCCCAAACGAACCATGAGTGAAAAGAAACTGTCCGCCAACGAAGGCATCAAGGAGCGCAGCAACTACCTGCGCGGCACCATTGAGGAAGGTCTCGCCGACAACTCGACGGGATCGATGTCCGCCGACGACCAGCAGTTGTTGAAATTTCACGGGACCTATCAGCAGGACGATCGTGACCAGCGCAAGGAGCGGCGCCAGCGCAAGCTGGAGAAGGCGTATTCGTTCATGATCCGGATCCGGGTGCCGGGCGGGGTGGCGACGCCCGCGCAATGGCTGGAGACCGACCGGCTGGCGAGGGACTATGCCAACGGGACGATCAAGCTGACGACGCGCCAGGCGTTCCAGTTTCACGGGATCATCAAGAGCAATCTGAAGCGGACCATCAAGGAGATCAACCAGGTGGCGATGGACACGATTGCGGCCTGCGGTGACGTGAACCGCAACGTGATGTGCAACCCGAACCCGCATCAGTCCGAGGTGCATGCCGAGGTGCTCAGGCACGCGCAGGCGATTTCCGACCATCTGACGCCGGCGACCCGGGCGTATCATGAGATCTGGCTGGACGGCGAGAAGGTGGAAACGAGCGAGGAGGAGGTGGAGCCGATCTACGGCAGGACCTATCTGCCGCGGAAGTTCAAGATCACCATCGCGGTGCCGCCATCGAACGATGTGGACATTTACGCCAACTGCCTGTCGTTCATCGCGATCGTTGAGGACGGCAAGCTGGCCGGGTTCAACGTCGCCGTGGGCGGCGGGATGGGCAGTTCGCATGGTGACGAGAAGACGTATCCGCGGATTGCCGACGTGATCGGCTTCTGCACGCCGGACCAGGTGGTGGATGTGGCGGAGAAGGTGGTGCTGGTGCAGCGCGATTTCGGCGACCGCACGAACCGCAAGCACGCGCGGTTCAAGTACACGGTGGACGACCACGGTCCGGAGTGGATTCTGGCGAAGCTGAACGAGTATCTCGGCTACGAGCTGGGGCCGGTGCGGGACTTCAAGTTCGAGGACAATGGCGACCGTTACGGTTGGGTGGAGGATGCGAATGGAAATGCGCATTACACCCTGTTCGTGCAGGGCGGGCGGGTGCGCGACACGAAGGACTATCCGCTTCTAACCGGCTTGCGCGAGATTGCGAAGGTGCACGACGGCGACTTCCGGCTGACCGCGAACCAGAACCTGATCATCGCCAACATTTCTCCGGAGAAGCGCGCGCGGATCGAGGAGTTGATGGAGCAATACGGGATCAAGGACAGCCATGAGAAAAGCGGGCTGCGGTTGAGTTCGCTGGCGTGCGTGGCGTTGCCGACCTGCGGATTGTCGCTTGCGGAAGCCGAGCGCTATCTGCCGGACCTGCTCACCGAGATTGAGGAAGTGGTGGAGGAGAACGGCCTGAGTCATGATTCGATCACGATCCGGATGACCGGTTGCCCGAACGGTTGTGCGCGTCCGTTCATCGCCGAGATCGGTTTTGTCGGTCGTGCTCCGGGGAAATACAACGTCTATCTGGGTGGCGGATTCGCGGGTCAGCGCTTGTCGAAGCTGTATCGCGAGAGCGTGCCGGGCGGCGAGATCAAGGAGTTGCTTGCTCCGGTGATTTCGCGCTACGCGAAGGAGCGCGAGGACGGGGAACGCTTCGGTGATTTCTGCATTCGTGCGGGCATTGTGGCGGAGACGATCCAGGGCGGTGACTTTCACAAGAACCTCAAGCCGGAGGCGCTGAAAGCGAGGTAAGCATGCCGGGTTCATCCCAAGCGTTGAAGTTCCACGCGATGCCGGATTTTGATCCGGCGGATCTCTCCGTGGAGATCGCACCCTTGAAGGCGGGCGAGCGCATCCGGCTGCTGGCCGAGCGGCTCGGCGACCATTTGGTGGCGAGCACGAGTTTCGGCCTGCAGTCCGCGGTGATGCTGCATTTGCTTCACGAGAACGCGCCGCAGGTTCCGGTGGTGTTCATCGACACCGGATTCTTGTTTCCGGAGACGTATCGCTATGCTGAGGAGTTGATGGGGCGGCTGGACATCGACCTGCGGATCTATCAGCCGACGGTATCCGCGGCGCGCATGCAGGCGCTGTGGGGGAACCTCTGGGAGCAGGGGCGGGAGGGGTCCGATCAATACGGACTGTTGACCAAGGTGGAGCCGATGAACCGGGCGCTGACCGAGATCGGCGCCGATGTGTGGCTGAGCGGGCTGCGCCGGTCGCAGTCCGAGACGCGGCAGGACCGGCCGTTCGTCGAGCAGCAGAAGAAGACCATCAAGGCCTATCCGATTCTGGATTGGGCGGATGCGCAGGTGGAGCTCTATCTCAACGAGCACCGGCTGCCGCGGCATCCGCTGGCCGACCAGGGATATGTGACGATGGGCGATTGGCACAGCACGAGGCCCTCGGCCGACGGTAGTGCGGCGGGCACCCGGTTCAACGGGGAGAAATATGAATGCGGTCTCCACCTTGACTCGGGGACGTCCGACTTCCAGATTTGATGGATTAGCTAGAGCAGTCAGAGAAGAGAAACCCGAACTGAGACTGAAGAAACAGAAACTGATATGAATATTGCAGAAAACATGGTTGCCACCGTGGGCAACACCCCTCTCATTCGCCTCAATCACATCACGGCGGGGCTTGATGCGGAGATTTGCGTGAAGGCCGAGTTTTTCAATCCGCTTTTCAGCGTGAAGGACCGGATCGGCCGCTCGATGATCGAGGCGGCGGAGAAGGACGGATCGCTGAAGCCCGGCGGACTGATCATCGAGCCGACCTCGGGAAACACCGGGATCGCGCTTGCATTCATTGCCCGTGCGAAAGGCTACCGCTGCATCCTGACGATGCCGGAAAGCATGTCGATCGAGCGGCGGGTGCTGCTGCGGCTGCTGGGTGCCGAGATCGTGCTGACGCCTCGTGCGAAGGGCATGAATGGAGCGATCGCCAAGGCGAACCAGCTGCTTGGCGAGACGGCCGGCGCGTATGGTCCGGGCCAGTTTGACAACCCGGCCAACCCGCAGGCGCACCGTGAGACGACCGCCGAGGAGATCTGGCGTGATACGGATGGCGAGCTTGCCGCGTTTGTGGCGGGAGTCGGCACGGGCGGCACGCTGACGGGTGTGTCCGAGGTGTTGAAATCGCGGACGGATTTGAAATCATTTGCGGTGGAACCTGCGGCGAGTCCGGTGATTTCCGGTGGTGCGCCGGGGCCGCACATGATCCAGGGCATCGGTGCGGGGTTCATTCCGAAGAACCTGAATGTTGATATCATTGACGAGCCGATTCAGGTGACCAATGAGGATGCGTTTGCGACCGCGCAGGCGCTGGCGCAGCAGGAAGGGTTGCCGGCGGGGATCTCGACCGGGGCGAACGTCTGGGCGGCGATCCAACTGGCGAAGCGTCCCGAGTTCAAGGGCAAGAGGATCGTGACCGTCGGCTGCTCGTCGACCGAGCGCTATCTATCGACTCCGCTGGCGGAGAACGTGCGCGATGAGGTGACGAACCTGCCGGTTCACGAGATCTGATCCGCGAGGAGATTCCATGGGGAAAATCCGCCGGGGCAGGATGTGCTGCGGCGGATTTTTCATCGGGATGGTTACGGTGGGGGCGATGCGGGCCCTGCGTGGGGGTTGGCGGGGGCGGGTGGTGATTTGCCGGCACTCGCGCATTGTCTAACAGCGGGAAAGGCGGTTTTCTGGCGGCCATGAACGAAAACTGGCGGCAGATATGCGACGACTACGTGAAGGTGACCTCCTATGACCGGGCGACCTTGGACGCGGTTTGGGAGGGTCGATCATACGATGCGAAGAACCGGCCCGAGACCTACCTGACGTATCCGGACGCGCTGCGGCGGATTCCGCTGGGGGAGCCCGAGTTTCCGGAGGACACGGCGTCCTTGTGGAAGGTGTTTGCCGAGCGGCGTTCGAAGCGCAACTTTCTGCCCGAGGCGCTGACGCTCAACGAGCTTAACGTGCTGCTGTGGTCGACGCAGGGGATCACTGCCGACATGAACGGCTACAAGCTGCGGACCTCGCCGAGTTCGGGCGCGTTGTTTCCGCTCGAGACCTATCTGCTGGTTTCCCGTGTCGAGGGGTTGGAGCCGGGGCTGTATCACCTCGATGTGAAGGGATGGGCGCTGGAGGCGCTGAAGTTCGACCCGGAGATTGCGGAGACGGCCTATTCGATCGCGCTCGACCAGGAGCACTGCCGCCACGCCGCGGTGACCGTGCTGTGGACGGCAGTGCTGCCGCGCTGCCGGGCGAAGTATTACGAGCGGGCCTACCGCTATGTGTGGTGGGACGTGGGGCACACCTCGGAGAATCTGAACCTTGCCGCGACCGGCCTCGGGCTGGGGTGTGTGTCGATGGGCGCGTGGTATGACAAGCAGGCCCACGAGTTGCTCGGGATCGACGGCAAGGAGCACGTCAGCGCGATGATGGCCTCGGTCGGCAAGGTCGGGGGCGACTGGAAGAGCGACCGCCGCGCGCCGAGCCCGGAGGCGGACTGAGCCGGCAGGGGGGGCGCTGCCGGAACGCGCTGGAGCAGGGTGGGCTCCGGCGCGGTCGGTGGAGGCGGGTCAGGAGGCGGGTTGCGACAGGCGCTGGATCATGGGAGCGCCGATGAACCAGAGGACGGTTCCGACTGCCATCAGGGTTTTCACCATCGGCAGTTCGATGGAGCCGAAGAGGTAGAGCAGTGAGGGCAGGATGGTGAGGACGAGTCCGGAACGGGCGATGATTTTCGATGCGAGTAACATGGGTTTATCCGGTTGGAATCAGGCGTTTGTGGTGGCGGGGCGGCGGTTCATGGCAAGGTAGAGCAAGCCGCAGGCGAGCCAGCACGGGAGGGGGAAGAAGTGGGCGGGGATGTGCTTGAACTGGATGAAGTAGAAGGCGGCGAGCACGGGTGCGAGCCATGAGATCATCACGGAGACGTTGATCGGCGATGAGTTTTGATAGGTGGCGAAGCGTTCGGCATTGCGTTTCTGGCGGAAGTGCCAGTCGAAGAAGATGACGGCGCCCATGGGTGCGAGGATGGTACCGTAGAGGCCGACGAATCCGAGGAGTTTCCAGGCGAAGGCGGGGAACAGCCCGGCGAGGGTGGCGATGAGGCCGGCGGCGAAGGTGACCTTGAAGCGGGAGGCTTTCGGGACGATCGCCTGGAACGCGAGACCGGCGCGGTAGATCGTCGGGTTGGCGGTGGTCCAGCCGGCGACGATGACGCAGAGGATGCCGGCGAGGCCGGCGACGTTGTTGGCCATGGGTCCGGCGACGGGGTCGGCGTTTTGGGAGAGTTTGATCTGCACGGCGAGCATGAGTGCGGCGGAGATCCAGGCCATGTAGTGGCCGACATACATGCCGGCGGAGGTGGCCCAGCCGTAGGATGGTTTTTTCGCGAAGCGGAAGACCGAGAGGTCGGCCATGCCGACGTGCATCGCGGCGTTGCAGAACCAGGCGAAGAAGGTGACGCTCCAGAAGCCCATGGTGGTTTCGGTTTTGCCCTCCTGGGCGAAGGTGATGGATTCGGTCCAGACCTTGTTGAGGCCGGACCAGTCCGAGATGCCGAGTTCGCGGAGGGCGACGATGCCGCAGGCGAGGAAGACGAGGACCATCCACGGGGAGGCGACGTTGGCGAACTTTGCGACGGCGTCGTAGCCGAGCGAGGCGACGATTGAGATGACCAGTCCGACGGCGAGGGCGATGATGATGAAGCTGGCGCTGGTGGGATACATGTCCTGGATGCTGGGCATGGTCATGTCGAACGGGATTCCCACGGCGGTGGCGGAGACCGTGATCATGGCGCCGGCGAGGAAGCAGAAGAGCACGCCGTTGGCGAGGTTGAAGATCTTGACCAGCTTGTCCCCGGCGAGTTTTTCGAGGTGATAGTAGAGCGTGTAACGGGCGCCGGTGGCGATGGGGGCGCAGAGGTATCTCCAGCTGAGGACGGCGAGCAGGTTGCCGAGCAGCAGGCCGAACACGATGTTCTGCAGGCTGACGCCGTTGAGCAGGAAGAGCGGGCCGATCATGAACTCGGTGCCGGCGGCATGTTCTCCGGCATACATGCCCCAGAATTTATTGGCTCCTTTGAGTTCGCTATCGGGCACACGTTCGCGTTCGTATTCGCTTTTCGGCGGGGTGGAAACTGGGTTTTCCGGCATGTGATTGGGTTTTGGGGTTTGAAGATCCGGGGCGGATTGAAGCAGTTTGGCGCGAGGTTTCGAGGACGAATTGATAGGGATCGTCCGATTTTCTCGCGGTGGTGGCCGCGGGTGCGGGTTGGTGGGTTTCAGCGCACGATCACCCGCTGGCTGCCGCGCAGTGGTTGCGTGAGGGTGAGCCATGAGTTTGCGCGCGATGCGGCGGCCTGGCGCTGGTTGAGCCACGCCGATGATTCGGGGGTGGTTTGCGGCAGGACGAGTTCGGCTTCCATGCCATCCGGCAGTTCGAATGTCAGATCGAGGGAGCCGGCGGATTTCCGCCATTGGATTTTCACCGGTCCGAGCGGGGTCGGGATGGTTCCGCGCGCGTGGTCGAGTCCCGAGGTGCGCGGTTGGATGCGGATTTTCTTCCATCCCGGGGTGACGGGTTCGGCGCCGAGGATGAAGCGCGGCAGCAGGTTTGCGGGAGCGGCGCCCCATGCGTGGTTCCAGTCCTGGTTGGATTTGTATTTCTGGTCCCAGGCCTCCCAGGTAATGGTGGTTCCGCTGTCGAGCATGTGTTTCCAGCTGCGGTCGCCCTGGGCGAGGATCAGGTCGACGGCCTGCCGGTCGCGGTCGGTGCGGAACAGCCCCTCCATTTGGTATTGTGCGGCATAGACCGAGCAGCGCATGCCGCGTCCGGCGACGAAGTCGGCGACATCCGGAGCATGGCCGTCGGGGACGAGGCCGAATGCGAGCGGAAAGAGCGACGCATGGAGCGAGGTGTGGTCGGTGCCCTCGCCGTCCCGGTAGGCGGATTTGGACTTGATGAAGAAGCGGCGGTTGAACTCGGCGAGTCTGGTTTGGCGGTCGCTGCGATATTGGCGGGCTTCGGCGGGTTTGCCGACGGCGAGTGCGAGGTCCGCCATTTTTTCGAGGGCGGCGAGGTGGAACGCGTTCACGACGGTATTCAACCGGGTGTGGACGAAGCCGTCGCGTTCACCCCGCGGCCAGTCGACGATGTCGTTCCAGCGGCGTTGTTTCTGGTTGCTCTGGACGAGGCCGTGGTCGCCGACGCGTTCGGCAAGCAGTTTTGACTTCAGGCGTTGGTAGCGTGGTTTGAGCCAATCGGCGTTTCCGGTGTGCATCCAGTCGGCATGAGCGATGAAGACCATGTGGGGTGCCCATTCGGACGGCCATGTCGGGTGGTCCATCAGGCGGTCGAAGGTGTCGCGCGAGGTTTGCAGGTCGGTGTCGGTCGCGTAGTGGCAGAGTTGGTTGATGTAGGCGTCCGCCTCGTAGGGGATGCGTTCGCGGTCACCGTCGACGTAGACGCCGGCAAAGGTGGTGGCCTTGATTGAATACCGGCAGAGTTCCCAAATGTCGTTGAGGGTTTGGTTGGAGGATTCGAACTCGGCCGCGTGGTCGTCCCACGAGGCGAGCCAGACGGATTTGCGGGTGAGCTGATCCGGTTTGAGTTCCCCGTTCCAGTTTTCGATTTCGACCCATCGGAAGGGCAGGATCACGCCGAATTCGGGAGGGGTGAGGATGGCGGCGGGTTGTTTGGTGTTTCTGGGGTCGGTGGGCGGGGCGATCCTGACCGGATGGTCGGTTTGCAAGGATGCCTCGACGCGGGCGTAGCGCACGGAGCCGGGTGGTTTGCGGTCGACCCGGCCGTTTTTACTGGCCTCGCCGAAATGGAAGACGGTGGATTGGGGTGTGTGGCCGGCGGGGTCGACTTCGAGGTTGGCGAAGGAGACTTTGCCGAAGTCCGCCAGCCAGTTGCCGTTGTCCAGTTTGCTGAGACGGACCGGAGATTCGTCGAACACCGCGGTGGGGGCGGCGGTGGCGACTGGACGGGCAAGCAGCAGGATGGCGGATGCGATGGCCAGCGGGAGCGGGCGGAAATGGAAGCGGAGTTTCGGGGAAGGCATGGGTTCGGGGTGGAAATTTACTGCAGGGACCGCGGTGATGGGCGGGTGGAGACGATGACGCACGGGATACGAATTGGTCGACCGGGTTCTTGCAGGGCACGGTTGCGGATCTTCCAGCGCTGGCTGGGATTTCCGCATGAATGCGGCGATCCAGCGGTTGGCGGGGATTCGTCCCCTTGACATTGGACGGGAAACCGGGGAGACCTCGTCTTAGAGTGTCTGCTTCTTCACGGGTAACCGACGAGATTGTCGCCGCGCCATGCGCTGGTGACGAGCGGGCTGCGGATTGCCCTCAGGTCCCGGGCGGGGACAGCGGCCGGATTTTTGACATCAAGCGGTTTTCGACGCATGACGGGCCGGGAATCCGGAGCACGGTGTTTTTCACCAACTGTCCGTTGCGCTGCGCGTGGTGTCACAACCCCGAGGCGTTCGCGCTGTGCGGTTCCGGCCATGAGGACGAGGAGAAGAAGGTGCGGATGGTGACGATCCGGGGACTGCTCAAGGAGGTGGAACGCGATGTGGCCTACTACGACCGGTCTGGCGGCGGAGTGACCTTGTCCGGGGGAGAGCCGCTGGTGCAGGCGCGGTTTGTCGAACGTTTCCTGACCGCGTGCCGCAAGCGCGATTTGCACGCTGCGGTTGATACCAGCGGGGCGGTGCCGGTGGAGTTCATCGAGATGGCCGCCGAGCTGGGGGACTTGATTCTTTATGACCTGAAATCCATCGATGACGGGATTCACCGCGAATGGACGGGCAAGGGCAACGGCTTGATCCTCGGCAACCTCGAACGGCTCAATGAGCTGGACGTGGATGTGTGGATTCGGTTGCCGATGATTCCCGGTGTCAACGATGACGCGGAGACGCTGGAGAAGACGGTCCGGTTTCTGAGGAAGACGCGGTTTCGCCGGGTTTCGGTCCTGCCCTACCACCGGATCGGGGAGGGCAAGTATGCCGGATTCGGCCTCGACTACCGGCTGGTGGGCGTGGACCCGCACCCGCCGGAGCGGATCACGGAGATCCGCCGGATGTTTGCCGATGCGGGCTTCGACTCCCATGTTGGATCCTGATGATGCTTTAGTTTCAAAAACCCAAAGACCCCCAATGCGATGAACGACCGAGTCAAATCCCTCCGAGAAGCCACCCTTGCGGCTGTGCCGCGCCTGAACATGGAGCGGGCGCAACTGGTGACACGCGCCGCCGGCCGGCCGGAATACCAGCGTGCGACGGCTCCGGTGAGGCGGGCGCTGGTTTTCAAGGAAGTCTTCGAGAACAAGGAGCTGTATGTGGGGGATCTTGAGTTGATCGTCGGCGAGCGCGGTCCGGAACCGGCGGCCGTTCCCACCTATCCGGAAATCTGCGTCCACACGGAGGAGGATCTGGCGACTCTCGATAGCCGGGAGAAGATTCCCTACAAGGTGGACGACGAGACGCGGCGGATTCATCTTGAGGAGATCAAGCCGTTTTGGGACGGGCTGTCGCAGCGCGAGCGGTTGATGCGCGAGCTGCCGCAGGAGTGGAACGATGCTTACGAGGCGGGTGTGTTCACCGAGTTTCAGGAACAACGGAGCCCCGGCCACACCGTGCTGGGCGAGGTGATCTATCAGAAAGGCTTTCTCGATCTGAAACTGGACATCCAGAAGTCGCTGGAGGCGCTGGATTTTGAAAACGACCGGGACGCGTATGCGAAGCGGGAGGAGCTGCGTGCGATGGACATTTGTGCTGACGCGCTGATCACCTATGCGCAGCGCTACGCGGAGAAGCTGGACGAGCTCGCCGGGTCGGCCACTCCCGAGCGGGCGGAGGAGTTGCGTGAAATGGCGGCGATCTGCCGCAAGGTTCCGGCGAATCCACCGGAGACGTTTCGCGAGGCGCTGCAGTATTATTGGTTTGTGCACATCGGAGTGATCACCGAGTTGAACCCGTGGGATTCCTTCAATCCGGGGCGTCTCGACCAGCATCTGCATCCGTATTTCGAGCGTGAGCTGGAAAGCGGCGCGCTTGATGAGGCGGCGGCGCTCGAGTTGCTGCAGTGTTTCTGGGTGAAGTTCCACAATCATCCGTCGCCGCCGAAGGTGGGAGTCACCGCGCAGGAGAGCGGGACCTACACCGACTTTGCGCTGATCAACCTCGGCGGGGTGAAGCCGGATGGTTCGGACGGGGTGAACGAGCTGACCTATCTGATTCTGGACGTGATTGAGGAAATGCGGTTGTTGCAGCCGAGTTCGATGGTTCAGGTGTCCAAGAAGAACCCGGACCGGTTTCTCAAGAGGACCGGCAAGATCGTCAGGACCGGGTTTGGCCAGCCGTCGATTTTCAACACGGATGCGGTGATCCAGGAGTTGCTGCGGCAGGGGAAATCACTTGAAGACGCGCGTCGCGGCGGATGCTCCGGCTGTGTGGAGGCGGGAGCCTTCGGGCGGGAGGCGTATTTCCTGAGCGGGTATTTCAACCTGCCGAAGGTGCTCGAGCTCACGCTGCACAACGGGTTCGATCCGCGCAGCGGAAAACAACTGGGGCCCGAGACCGGCGACCCGCGGTCGTTTGAGACGTTCGATCAATTTTTCGCTGCCTACGAGGCGCAGATCAAGCATTTCGCCGACATCAAGATTGCGGGGAACAACCTGATTGAATCGATCATCGCGCGGCACATGCCGGCGCCGTTTTTAAGTCTTCTGATCGACGACTGCATCGAGCGTGGCAGGGACTATCACGAAGGTGGTGCGCGTTACAATACGACCTACATCCAGGGGGTGGGGCTGGGAACCGTGACCGACGGGCTGAGTTCGATCCTGCACAATGTGTTCGAGGAAGGACGCTTCAGCTGGGACGAGTTGATGGCGGCACTGGATGCGGACTTCGAGGGGTATGGCGAGTTGCTCGGGATTTGTCTCGAGGAGACGCCCAAATACGGCAATGACGACGACCGGGCGGACCAGCTGACCCAGCGGATTTTCGAGGCGTTCTGGAGCAAGGTCGACGGGCGTCCGAACGCGCGTGGCGGGACCCACCGGGTGGACATGCTGCCGACCACCTGCCATGTGTATTTCGGCAAGGTGACCGGTGCGCTGCCGGATGGACGGCGCAATACGGAAACGGTGAGCGAGGGGATTTCCCCGGTGCAGGGTGCGGACCGCAACGGGCCGACCGCCGCGCTGAATTCCGCCGCCAAGTTCGACCACATCAAGACCGGCGGCACGCTGTTGAATCAGAAGCTTTCGCCGCAGCTGCTGAGCAACGACGAGGGGCTGCAGCACTTTGTGCATTTGGTCCGGGGGTATTTCTCCAAGGACGCGCACCACATCCAGTTCAACGTGGTGACGCGCAAGACACTGCTGGAGGCGCTGGAGAATCCCGCGCAACACCGCGACCTGATCGTGCGGGTGGCGGGGTATTCCGACTACTTCCTCAATCTGACTCCGGAGCTGCAGCAGGAGATCATCCGGCGCACGGAGCAGGAGGATTTCTGAGCGGCGGCAGGGCGGGCGGCGCGTCCGGGCGCAGCCGCAGCGTCACGATTTCCCGCGTTTCCGCTCCCGGTAGGTTCCGGGCGGGAAGCCGACGGATTGGCGGAACTGGCGGGTGAAGGCGCTTTGGTCGCTGTAGCCGCATTCCAGCGCGATGAAGCTGAGCGAATCCGTGGTGCGCTCGAGCAGGTGGCAGGCGTGCTCGATGCGGCGGCGGGTGATGAACTGGCCGATGCTGACGCCAAAGAGCGTGCGGATCCGCTGGTCGAGCTGGTAGGGCGAGAAGCCGGCGAGTTTCGCGAGGTCCTTGACGGCGAGCGGTTGGTCGATGTGGGAGTCGATGTGTTTGAGGACGAGGGATACGGTGTCGAGTGCGTTGGCGGCTTCCGAGCGGTTCGGGAGGTCGCGTGAAATGCCGGCGACGCCGATGATGTCGCCGTTGCCGTCGGTGACGGGTTCCTTCCAGGTGAGGCACCAGCCCTGGTTGCCGCCGGGGTAGAGGTGGAGTTCGAGTTGGCCGCGGATGGGCGGGCCGTTGTGGAGGATGGCGAGGTCCTGTTCGGTGAAGCTTTCGCCGAGGGGTGCGGGGAAGAGTTTGTTGGCGCGGAGGCCGATGATTTCGTCCTTGGATGTGCGGCCGCAGCGTTTGACGAGGGTTTGGTTGACGGCGATGTATTTGCCATCGCGGTCCTTGACGAAATAGACGCAGTCGGGGACCGAGTCGAACACCTCATCCGCCAGCCACGGGCGGTGCAGTTGGTCGAAGAAATTTTGCTGGATGTCGTGGGCGTTCATTGCAGCCCGGAGCCGTTGTTTCGCATGCGTTCGAGAGGCGTCTTGTGCCGAATGATTACCCCCGGCTTCGGCTTCCAGCAAGACCGAATCAGTAGAGTGACTGCAAAGCATGAGACCGGTCGTCAAACAAAGCGTAAGCGTCATCGATTCCCACACCGCGGGTGAGCCCACGCGGGTGATTGTGGCCGGCGTGGACGAGCTCGCGGGGGCGACCATGGCGGAGAAGCGGGAGTGCTTCAGCCGTGATTGGGACTGGCTGCGTTCGGCGTGTGTGTGCGAACCGCGCGGGCATGATGCGATGGTGGGGGCGTTGCTGTGCGAGCCGGTGGCGCCGGACTGTGTGACCGGGGTGATATTTTTCAACAACGTGGGGGTGTTGAACGGCTGCCTGCACGCGACGATGGGTGTGGCGGTCACGCTGATGCACCTCGGCAGGCTGGGGGCGGGAACGCACCGCTTCGACACGCCGACGGGGGTGGTGTCCGTGACGGCCGGGGAGTCCGGCGAGGTGACGGTGGAAAACGTGCGCAGCCACCGGTTCCGCGAGGATGTGGTGGTGGAGGTGCCTGGGATTGGCGAGGTGCGGGGCGACGTGGCGTGGGGGGGGAACTGGTTTTTCCTGACGAAAGTGCCGGACGGGATGGCGCTTGAGAATTCAAACATCGATGCGCTGACGGATTATTCCTGGAGGGTGCGCAAGGCGCTGGCGGCGGGCGGGATATGCGGCGCGGATGGGGGCGAGGTGGATCACGTCGAGTTGTTCGGGCCGCCGACGGATCCGGCGGCGGCGGACTGCAAGAATTTCGTGCTCTGTCCGGGCAAGGCGTATGACCGGTCGCCGTGCGGGACCGGCACGAGTGCGAAGCTCGCCTGTCTGCATGCGGATGGAGAGCTTGACGAAGGGCAAGAGTGGCGTCAGGCAGGGATCCTCGATACGGTTTTCACCGGCACGGTGAAGCCCGCGGCCGCAGGCGGAGTGCATCCGGTTGTGTCCGGATCCGCCTTTGTGACCGCAGAGGCCGTGCTTTTGATCGATCCGGCTGCGCCCTTCGCATTCGGAATACCGGTGAATCCTTAACTACAAACGAACGAAATTCATGAAACCATCACTTCAAGGGAAATCCATTATCGGCTTTGCGCGCGGCGCAGGGCAGGAAGGCAAGCAGCAGGGCATCAATCCGGCGACGGGCGAGGCACTGGAGCCGGCGTATGCGGCCGTGCTGCCGGAGGAATTCGATCGCGCCATGGAGTTGGCGAAGAGCGCGTTTGCGGTGTATTCCGAGCTGCCGGGTGCGAAACGTGCGGAGTTTCTCAGGAAGATCGCCGACAATCTGGACGCGGCGGTCGATTTGTTCGCTGAGCGGGGGCCGCTGGAAACCGGTCTGCCGGAAGGACGGATGCGCGGCGAGACCGCCCGCACGAGCGGGCAGTTGAGGCTTTTCGCGCAGCTGATTGAAGACGGGTCCTGGGTGAACGCACGGATTGAGCACGGCATTCCCGACCGGGCGCCGCTGCCGAAGCCTGACCTGCGCAGCATGCTCCGTCCGCTGGGACCGGTGGGTGTGTTTTGCGCCAGCAATTTCCCGCTCGCGTTTTCGGTGGCGGGTGGTGACACGGCCGCCGCGCTGGCAGCCGGGTGTCCGGTGGTGGTGAAGGCGCACCGTTCGCACCCCGGGATGGCCGAGTTGGCGGGCGAGTGCATCATGGATGCCGCACGTGAGACCGGCATGCCGGAAGGTGTGTTTTCGTTGCTTTTCGGCAGTCAGGAAATCGGCACGGCATTGGTTGACCATCCGGTGATTCAGGCGGTTGGGTTCACGGGGTCGCGTGGAGGCGGCACGGCACTGATGCGGATTGCCGCGGCGCGTCCGCAGCCGATTCCGGTCTATGCGGAAATGAGTTCGATCAACCCGGTGGTGATTCTGCCGAAGGCATTGGAAGAGGGCGGCGCGTCACTGGGCGAAGGGTTCTTCGGGTCGCTGACGCTCGGCGTGGGTCAGTTTTGCACCAACCCCGGGCTGGTTTTCCTGCCGGATGAAGGTGGCGAGGCATTCCTTGGCAAGCTGACCGAACTGGTGGCTGCGGCGTCCGGAGCGACGATGCTCAACGCCGGCACCTGCAATGCCTACAGCGGCCGGCTGGCGGAACTGGATGGCGTGTCCGTGGTGGAAACGCTGGCAGCGGCGGCCAGGACCGAGGGCAAGGCTGCCCCGGCGGTTTTCTCGGTGAGTCTCGAGGACTTCATCAAGAACCCCGAGCTGCAGGCGGAGTGTTTCGGCCCGGCGACCTTGATCGTGCGCGGACCGGTGGACAAGATGGCGGAAGCCATTGCCGGGCTCGAAGGTCAACTGACGGGAACCATCTTTGCGACAGCCGACGAGCTTGCCGGGCAGGCGGCGTTGGTGGGTGCGCTGCAGGGCCGGGTCGGCCGGTTGATCCTCAACGGGTTTCCGACCGGTGTCGAAGTGTGCCACTCGATGGTGCACGGCGGGCCGTATCCGGCGACATCGGACGGACGCAGCACCTCGGTCGGCACGATGGCGATCGACCGGTTCTGCCGGCCGGTGGCGTGGCAGGATTTCTCCGACGAGCTGCTGCCCGCGGCCCTGCAGGAGGGGAATCCGCTGGGGATCTGGCGCCTGGTTGATGGCGAGCAGACCCGCTGAGAGGTGATTTTCTGAGATTCGAAAAGAACGCAACACATATGAAAGACAACGTATTTGAAGGGACGATTCCCGCATTGATGACGCCGTGTTTTGAAGACGGCAGCCTGAATTACGATGCGCTCGTGGCAACCGGCAAGGAGCTGATTGAAGCCGGGATGCGCGCGGTGGTTTACTGTGGCTCGATGGGTGACTGGCCGCTGCTGAGCGACGAGCAGCGGATGGAAGGTGTGAAGCGGCTGGTGGATGCGGGGGTCCCCGTGGTGGTCGGCACCGGTGCGCAAAGCACCAGGCAGGCTGCGGCGCACGCGGCGCATGCGAAGGAAGTGGGCGCGGCGGGTCTGATGATCATTCCGCGGCTGCTTTCGCGCGGCAGTTCGGTGGCGGCGCAGCTGGACCATTTCAGCGCGGTGCTGGATGCGGGCGGCGATCTTCCGGGGGTGATCTACAACAGCCCGTATTACGGCTATCAGACGAAGGCGGATTTGTTTTTCCAACTGCGTGCGAAGCACAGCAACATCGTCGGCTTCAAGGAGTTTGGCGGCGCGGCCGCGCTGACGTATGCTTCCGAGAACATCACCAGCGGTGATCCGGACCTGATCCTGATGGTGGGTGTGGACACGCAGGTTTATCACGGATTCGTGAACTGCGGCGCGGGTGGTTCGATCACCGGAGTGGGCAATGCGCTGCCGAAGGAGATCCTGCGATACGTCGAGCTGTGCGAGCAGGCGGCCGCGGGCGATCCGCAGGCACGGCGGTTTGCCCAGGAGCTGGAAGAGGCGCTGCGGGTGCTTTCGCTCTATGACGAGCAGCCGGATCTGGTGCTCTACTACAAGGCGCTGATGGTGTTTGAAGGTCACTCGGCATACGAGCATCACATCAATGCGACCGACCGCTTGTCGGCGAGCCAGTATGGCGCGATCAAGCGGCAGTGGGAGCAGTTCCGCGCCTGGTGGGCGGCGTGGGAGGGCGCGCGTGCATGAACGCGCAGCTCGTGATTGGCGGGGGCTTCGCGGGCTTGTGCTCCGCGTATTACCTCGCCAAGGCGGGTCGTCGGGTGGTGGTCGTTGATCGCGACCCGTCGATGCGTGAAAGTTGTTCCAACCGCAATGCCGGCATGATCGTGCCGAGCCATTTCATTCCCCTGGCGGCGCCGGGGGTGGTGGCTCAGGGGATGAAGTGGATGCTCAACAAGAGCAGTCCGTTTTCATTCCGTCCGCAGCTGGATGTGGCGTTGTGGAAGTGGTGCTGGCAGTTCTGGCGGCACGCCAACAAGCGCAACGTTGAGAACTCGCGCGGGCTGTTGCGCGATCTGAGTCTGGAGAGCCGCTCGTTGTTTGAGGAACTGTCCGACGAGCTCGGGTTTGCGCTGGCGAAGCGCGGGCTGCTGATGCTCTGCCAGTCCGAAGAGGGGCTGCACGAGGAGAGCGAGGTGGCGGCGATGGCCGGCGAGCTCGGGATCCAGGCCGAGGTGTGCGGGCCGGAGAGGCTGCGCGAGCTGGATCCGGGCGTGGAGATGAACGCGCTGGGCGGTGTCTGGTTTTCACAGGACTGCCATCTGGATACCGAGGGGTTTCTGGCGGCGCTGCGTGCCGGGGTGGCGAAACTCGGCGGAGAATTCCGCGAGGGTGAAATCACCGACTTCCGGGTGCAGGGCGACCGGGTGACGCACGCGGTGGATGCCGCGGGTGAGGAGCTGCCGGTGGCGGGAGTGACCGTGGCCGGCGGGGCATGGAGCCCGGAGATCGCGCGCAAGCTGGGGCTGGTGCTGCCGATGCAGGGCGGCAAGGGGTATTCGTTCACGCTGCCGAATCCGGCCCAGCAACCGGCGCTGTGCTCGCTGCTCAAGGAGGGGCGGGTGGCGGTGACGCCGATGGGGGATTCACTGCGGGTGGCCGGGACCATGGAGATCGGCGGCAACGATTTGTCGGTGAACCGGGCGCGGCTGCAGGGGGTGATCGATACGTTCTGCCGGTTTTTCCCGGCGTTTGAGCCGAGCGCGTTCGAGGGCCTTGACGTGTGGTCGGGGCTGCGGCCGTGTTCGCCGGACGGGATGCCGTTTGTCGGGCGCGCGGCGGGCTTCACCAATGCGACGGTCGCCACCGGTCACTCGATGCTCGGACTGAGTCTGGGGCCGGTGACCGGGCGGATGATCGCGGATCTGGTGGCGGGCGGTGAGGTCGACAAGCGGCTCGATCCGGCGCGATTCGGGCGCTCGCGTGCGGGTGCCTGAACCGGCGGTTGGTACGAACGGTGTCGTACGAGCGGTGTCGTAGGTGGTCGGGCGTGATGGCGCCCGGGCCGCGCTTCACCGTGCGGCGGATGGCGGAAGCGGCGGGTTGAGCTTGCGAATGAGGAACTCGACCCTGCGGTAGTTGCCGTAGCTGGTTTCCGCCGCGCCGTGGTTGGCGCCCATGATGGGCATGAACTCGAAGTCCTTGTCGGCCTTCTGGAGGGCGGCGACGACCTGGGCGGTGGATGCGGGGTCGACGTTGCTGTCGACTTCCCCGACGATGAGGAGGAGTTCGCCTTCGAGTTTGTGTGCGTTGACGGCGTTGGAGTTGCGCGCGTAGCTTTCATCGACCGGCCAGCCCATCCAGGCTTCGTTCCACCAGACTTTGTCCATCCGGTTGTCGTGGCATCCGCAGTCCGCGACGGCGACGTGATAGAAATCGTGGTGGAACAGGAGGGCGGCGAGCGCGTTTTGGCCGCCGGCGCTGCCACCGAAGATTCCGAGGCGGTCGAGGTCCATCCACGGGCGGGTTTCCGCGGCGGCGGTGATCCACAGCTTGCGGTCGGGAAAGCCGGCGTCGGCGAGGTTTTTCCAGCAGTTGTCGTGGAATGCCCGTGAGCGCCAGTTGGTGCCCATGCCGTCGAGCTGGACGACGATGAACCCGAGTTCGGCGAATTTGTGGAGGAACGAGGATGATTGGTAGGATTGCGGCGTGAAGAACCCGTGGGGGCCGGCGTAGATGTATTCGAGGACGGGGTAGGTCACGTCCGGGTCGAAGTGGCTCGGGCGGGCGATCACTCCGTGGATGTCGGTTTTTCCATCGCGGCCTTTCGCGGTGAAGCGTTCGAGGCGGTGCCATCCGGTGGCGGTGAGGGCCGAGTCGTCGGTGCGGACGAGTTCGGTGACGAGGGATCCGTCGTCGCTGCGGCGGAGTTCCCTGACGGGCGGTTGGTCGACGCGGGACCAGGTGTCGATGAAGAACTTGCGGTCGGGGGAGAATTCGATGTCGTGGGTGCCGGGGGCCTGGGTCAGGCGGGTGAAGGTGCCATCGAATGCGACGCGGGCGTAGTCGATGTAGTAGGGGCTTTCGGAGTTGAGGCCGATGGTCTGGATGAGGATTTCGCGGTGTTTAGCGTCGACATTTTCGACTTTGCGGACGTTCCAGTTGCCCTTGGTGAGTTGTTTTTTGATCGAGCCGGTGGTTTCATCGATGAGGTAGAGGTGGTTGTATCCGTCGCGCTCCGAGGCCCAGATGATTTCCCGGGTTTCCGGGAGGTGGGTGAGGTGGGATTTCTGGGAGTAGTCGATGAAGGTGTCGTGGGTTTCCTCAAACAGGGTGGAGGCGTTGCCGTTGGCGGCATCCACGGCGACGGCCCGCAGGACCTGGTGGCCGCGCTGGTTGTAGATGAACCAGAATTTCGCGGAGTCGGCGTTCCACTCGAGGTTATTGATGTCCCACGGGTTTTCGAAGAGTGCGTCGTCGATGGCGATCTGGCTGGCGGTGGAGACATCGAACAAGCGGGGTTTGGGTTGGGCGATCGGGTCTCCGGGTTTGTTGTATTTGATTTCGTGAAGTTTCGGCTGCAGCTGTCCCTCGGGGGTGGACTCGATGAATCGGACCTTGCGAACCGGCACCTTGTCTTCGTGGAACGCGACGAGTTTGCGCGAGTCCGGAGACCAGGCAAACGGCCCCTGATAGGTGGAGTCCCCGGTGCCGTCGGTGGTGAGCTGGATGAGGCGGCCGTCGGCGGTGGACTCGATGAAGACGTTGTGGTCGCGGGTGAAGGCGCGCCACTGGCTGTCCGGTGACGTGGCGGTCTGGCGGTTGCGGTTGCCGGAGCGGTTTTTCTTCTTAGCTTCCACCTTGCCGGTGATGGTGGCCATCGAGTGGGAATGGTCGGCGCGGACGCCGGCGAGGGCATTGCCATTGGCGTCGGTGATCAGCCAGCGGTGGCCCTTGGAGGTATTGTTGGCGAAGGTTTCGCCGTGCGCGACGCGGCCGTAGGATTTGCGTTTGTCGCCGGTCAGCCAGAAGACTTCGATTTCGCCGCCGGTTTGGTTTTGGATGGTGATCGTGGTCGGCGGGCCGTTGCGTTGTTTCATCGCCTGGATTTCCCGTGGGGAAACGAGGTCGGCGGAGACGGTGAGGCGTTTTTTCAGTTCCGCATCGGCGGCGATCGGTGTGACGGCTCCGGTTTCGAGGCTGACTTCATAGTGTTGTCGGCCGTCCGGTTTGTCGTTGGTGCTGAAGACGAGGGATTTGCCGTCTTCGGTCCATGTGGATTGGAACTCGTTGCGGATGAGGAGTTTTCCGGTGCTGCGGTTGAGGTCGTTGGCGCGTTTGATTTCGCTGCGGACGTCGCGCGCGTGGGTCGTGAGGCAGAGCAGGAAGAGGAGAAGCAGGCAGCGTGGCATGTCGGGTGGGATGGATATCTGATGGGACTGGCGGTGGGTGGTCTGGACCGGGGATGTTACGCCGGAACGGCCCGCATCTCTTACACCTTGTTCGGGTGGAAGGGTGGAAATTCGGGATGGCGGGGGAGCCGGTGCGGGAGTCCGCGGTTGCGGGGGGTCAGAGGGTGGTCCCCTGGTTGAGGGCGTGGATCGTGGGGTAGTCGGCGGCAGCGAAGGTGAGGGATTCGCGCAGTGCCCGGTTGATGTAGTCCTTGGCGATGGCGACGGCTTCCGCCAGCGGTTTGCCGTGGGCGAGGTTGGCGGCGATGGCGGCGGAGAGGGTGCAGCCGGTGCCGTGGGAGGCGGGGGTGGCGATGCGGGGCGTCGCGAAATGGTGGATTTCCCCGCCAGCGACGAGCAGGTCGAGGCATTCGGCCTGGTCGAGGTGGCCGCCCTTGAGGAGGACTGCGGTGTGGAAGGTGGCGGCGAGTTCGCGGGCGGCGGGTTCGAGGTCGGCGGCGGTCGCGATTTTCCGGTCGAGCAGGACTTCGGCCTCGGGCAGGTTCGGGGTGATGACGGTGGCGAGGGGGAGCAGTGTTTCGCGGTAGGCGGCGATGGCGTCCTGCTGGAGCAGCGGGTCGCCGGTGGAGGAGACCATGACGGGATCGACCACCAGCGGGAGGTCCGGGTTTTCCGCCAGCAGGGCCGCGGTGGCGCGCACGTGGGCGGCGGAGAAGAGCATGCCGGTCTTGGCGGCGGCGACCGGGAAGGAGTCGAGGAGCAGGGAGATTTGGTCGATGACGACATCGACCGGCACCGGGTGGACGAGGCGGACGATGTGGGCGGTTTCCGAGACGACGCAGGTGGCTGCGGTGAGGCCGTAGGTGCGGAAATGCTGGAAGGTCTTGAGGTCTGCCTGGAGGCCGGCGCCGGCGGAGCAGTCGGATCCGGCGATCGTGAGGGATGCGGGAATGTGCATGGATTTCTTGCTTGGCATGTCGTCACTGAAGCGGAACGCTCCCGTGATGGGCGGAACGATGAAGGAACTTGCCGGGTTGCGTGTCAAGGTGGACGACGTGGTGTATATGCCGAGTCTTGAGGCTCCGGTGGAGAAGCCGCACCCATTTGTCTATTTTCTCTCGATTCACAACGACTCGGATGTCGCCGTGGAGATCCGCGGGCGGAAGTGGGTGGTGCGCGAGGCGAGCGGGGAGGTGACGGTGGTGGAGGGCGACGGCGTGGTCGGGCAGTTTCCGGTGATCGAGCCGGGGGGGCATTTTTCCTACAACAGCTACCATGTGGTGGCTGGGAACGCGGAGGTGGAGGGGGCGTTTTTTGCGGAAGCTCCGGACGGCTGGGTGTTCACCCGGATTCCCAGCTTCACGCTGGAGGTGCCGAATTGGGTCTGAGTTATTCGGAGATCACCTGCTGCATGGGGATGTCGTGTGGTTCGGAGAAGGTGTCCGGGACGATCTGGCAGGGGAAGCAGACGCCGATTTTGCAGGCGTTTTTGCGGGATGAGGTGAGCATGCGGTCGTAGAATCCCGCGCCGCGGCCGAGTCTGGCGCCGTTGGTCTCGAAGGCCATGCCGGGGCAGAAGAAGACGTCGATGTCGTGGAGTTCGATTTCGGGCAGTGCGGCGGTGGGTTCGAGGATGCCGAAGTTTCCGGGTTCGAGTTCGGTTTCCGGGTCGTGGACCCAGAAGAAGCGGAGGTTGGCGCCATCGACGCGCGGGTAGTGCCAGCGGCGTTCGGGGTGGAGTTTGACGAGCGGGGTGAGGTCGATTTCCCCGGGGAGGGCGGAGTAGATGGCGATGTTCCGGCATTCCGGGTGTTCGACGATCCAGCGCTTCACCGAGCCGGTGATCCTTGCGGGGTCGTCCTGCGGTTGGCGCAGGGCGTTGCGCATTTCACGGCGAAGGTGGTTTTTGGAGCGGAGGATGTTTTGATTTGTCACTTGCGTATTCTCGATGTTTTTTGATTCTTAACGAGCAAAATGCGGATTCTGCAAGCAGGGATGTTTTTTTCGTTTTGGCTGGTATTTTTCAGTCACGCGGAGGAGGTGAGGTCATTTGTCTGGAATGGTCCGAAGGTGGTGACGAGTCAGTTTTCCAGCAAGCTCGGGATGATGAATACCGAGCGCAACGAATACGCGACGAATCTGGCTGCGCTGGCGGTCAACCGGGTGGTGGAGGGGAAGGCGTCGGCGGCTTCCCTGGAGGAGGCGCGCAGGATGATCGCGCTGGCGCTGCAGTTGTCGCCGCGCAACAAGCGGGCGGTGGTGGCGAACTTCCAGTTGGGCAAGGGGATCGTGCCGGAGAAGGTGGAGGAGAATTATGGCCGGGTGTCGTTTTCGCGGTTGTTGTTGATGAGGGCGCAGTTGCTGGAAAAGGACGCCACGGAGGAGAATGTTCGCTTGGCGCGTTTGTTTGTGAATTTGGCGGCGGCCTTGGATTCGCGCAACGAGGATGCGGTGTATGCCAGTGAGTTGCACCGGCTGGACCATGGTGAGGTGGATTGGTCGGGGGTGATGGTGGGTGCGGAGGGGGCGGAATCCGGCCGCTAGTTGTTTTTCGATATGGGTTGTGAAATTGAGCGTAAATTTTTGGTTGTTAATGACTCTTGGTATTCCGGTGAAACGGGTGTTCGGATGAGTCAGGGGTATTTATCGCGGGACATCGAGCGGACGGTTCGGGTGCGGGTGGCGGGTGAGTGTGCGTGGTTGACGGTCAAGGGTGAGACGGTGGGGATTCGGCGGGCGGAGTATGAATACGGGATTCCGGTGGCGGATGGTGTGGAGTTGCTGGGGATGTGCCTGCCGGCGGTGATCGACAAGGTGCGGCACCGGGTGGAGTTCATGGGTCGGGTGTGGGAGGTGGATGTGTTTGCGGGTGTGAACGAGGGTTTGGTGATGGCGGAGCTTGAGTTGGCCGACGAGGGGGTGGAGGTGGACTTGCCTCCGTGGGTGGGATTGGAGGTTTCGGGGGATCCGCGGTATTACAACGCGAATTTGGCGCAGCGGCCGTTCCGGGAGTTTGGCGGTGGGTGATTTGGATGGGAGGAAACGGTCCATCTTCCGCTTGCCAGTGGCGTGGAGTCCCTTAGGCTGGCGGGGAAATCACGCATGAATATTTGGCTCGACGGCAATCTTGTAGAGGAATCTGAAGCGAAGATCTCGGTTTTTGACCATGGTCTTCTCTACGGCGACGGTGTGTTTGAAGGAATTCGTTTTTACAAGGGCCGGGTGTTCCGATTGGAGGAGCACATCACCCGGTTGATGGATTCCGCGAAGGCGATTGTCCTGTCGATGCCGTGGACGCACGAAGAGATTTGCAGGGCGACCTGCGAGACCGTGGCGGCCAATGGTCTGAGCGACGGCTACATCCGGCTGGTGGTGACGCGGGGAGCGGGCGAGCTCGGGCTCAATCCGTATCTGTGTCCCAAGCCGTCGATGTTCATCATTGCCTCATCGATCAAGCTGTATCCGGATGAGCACTACCGCAACGGCCTGAAGATCATCACGTGTGCGACGCGGCGGCCGACGCCCGCGGCGCTGATGCCGCAGGTGAAGTCGTTGAATTACCTGAACAACATCATGGCCAAGGTGGAGGCGATCCAGGCCAATGCGCTGGAGGCCGTGATGCTCAACGAGCAGGGCTACGTGGCGGAGTGCACGGGTGACAACCTGTTCATCATGAAGAAGGGTGAGATGCACACGCCGCTGATCAGCGACGGTGCGCTGGACGGCATCACGCGTGCCGTGATCATCGAACTGGCGGAGAAGCTCGGCGTTCCGGTGATCGAGCGCTCGCTGAACCGGTATGACATTTTCACCGCCGACGAGTGTTTCCTCACCGGCACCGCGGCCGAGGTGATTCCGGTGGTCGAGCTGGACAAGCGCACGATTGGCGACGGCAGGCCGGGGCCGTTCACGCAACAATTTCTGGGAGCGTATCAAGAGCTCGTCAACAGCAGCGGAACGCCGGTCCGCTGACTCCGGATCGAATCCGATTGATAGGAAAAATGATTCGCATCTTCTCGAGTTCGGCGCAACACTCTATCAGCCATGAAATGTGACTTCTGCGACAAAAAGGCCACCGTATTCCTGACCCAGCTGGTGGGCGGGAAGATGGAGAAGGTCTGTCTATGTGATGGCTGCGCCAAGGAGCGGGGCGTGACGGATCCGACGGGATTTTCGCTGGCTGAGGTGCTGTTGGGAGGTGCGCCGGGAAGCCCGGGGCCGGTTCCGGCGGGGCAGGTGGCGGTGAAGACCGGCGGCGGGAAGACCTGTCCGAGTTGCGGGTTTTCGCTGGAGGATCTGCAGCGGGTGAGGCGTTTTGGATGCAGTGATTGTTACCGGACCTTCAGTGCCGAGGTGGGGCAGATGGTGCAGGGCATGCACAAGGGGACCTCGCATGCGGGCAAGGTGCCGGAAGGCTTGATGGGGATGCAGGTGAGGCAGCAGCGGATCGAGGAGCTCCGCGAGCAGCTGGAGCAGGCGATCGCATCCGAGAGCTATGAGGAGGCAGCGGGAATCCGCGATGAGATTCAGAATCTAACCGAGGCAAAGGCCTGAGTGCGCGCATGATGAGATTTTCGACATTGATCAAACATCCGGCCAACTGGATGACGGGTGGCAGGGAAAGCCGGGGAGCGGTGCTCACGTCCCGGATCCGCTTGGCGCGCAACTTGCGCGGCCATTCGTTTCCCGGTTGGGCGAAACGGGGTGAGCGCGCGGCGGCGCTCGACCTGATGCGTCCGGCGGTGGAGGAGCTCGCACCGATGAAGAATGCGTTTTCCCAGGAGCTCGGCGATCTGGGGCCGGTGCAGAAACAGGTGCTCGTCGAACGGCATTTGATCTCCCGCGAGCTGGCGGCCCGTGGCAACGGATCCGCGGCGGTCATCGAGCGGCGGCAGACGTTCAGCCTGATGCTCAACGAGGAGGACCACCTGCGGATGCAGGCGATCCGTTCCGGGCTGCAGTTGTCCGAGGCGTATGAGGCGTTGAGCGCGCTTGATACCGAGCTGGAGGACAAGCTGGAGTTCGCGTTTGACGCGAAGCTCGGTTATCTGACGGCCTGTCCGTCCAATCTGGGGACGGGGTTGCGTGCTTCCGCGATGCTGCACCTTCCGGGGCTGGTGCTGAGCGACAAGATCGGCCAGGTGCTGCAGGCGGTGAACAAGATCGGGCTGGCGGTGCGTGGAATTTATGGCGAAGGCACGGAATCGCTGGGCAATCTGTATCAGATTTCCAACCAATCGACGCTGGGCGAGAGCGAGGAGACGATCATCCGGCGGCTTGAGCGGGTGATTTCCGAGGTTTCCATGCACGAACAGAACGCGCGGGAGAAATTGTTCGAGGATGATCCGGAGATGGTCGCCGACAAGATCGGGCGGGCCTACGGGGTGCTGCGGCACGCGCATTTGATTGATTCCAAGGAGGCGTTGACCCATCTTTCGCTGCTTCGCTTCGGAGCGATTCTGGATTTTTTCAACGAAGATACGGTGGCTTTGTGTGACACGCTGTTAATGGACATCCAACCGGCACACCTTCAGCTTCATACCGGCACGAAGCTTTCACCGGAGGAGAGGGATTCGATTCGAGCGGAAATTGTTCGCTCTCGTTTGCAATCTCTCGATTCCCCTGATAATCATTCTGACAAACTAGAAGCGAAACCGGAATCCGATTCCGACAACCCCGGCGATTGATGAATAACTTCACCCCTAGAGCCCAGCAAGTCCTGGCACTGGCCCGCAAGGAAGCGGACCGGTTCAACCATTCGTATGTCGGCACCGAGCATTTGTTGCTCGGGCTGATCAAACTCGGCCAGGGAGTGGCCGTGAACGTGCTTGAGCGGATGGGGCTCGAGCTTGAGACCGTCCGCATGGAGGTGGAGAAGGAGGTGGGCTCCGGTCCGCCGCAGAAGACCACCGGGAACATTCCCTACACGCCGCGCGTGAAGAAGGTGCTGGCTCTTGCGAACAAGGAGGCCAAGGCGCTGAACCATTCGTATGTCGGCACGGAGCACTTGCTGCTCGGGTTGCTGCGCGAGGGCGAGGGCGTGGCGGCGCGCGTGCTGAAGAGTCTGGACGTGGACATTCAGCGCACCCGCAACGAGATCCTCGCGGAAATCGATCCGAATTTCTCACCGGAAGACCACGACGACGACGATGACGAACTGGAAGACGGTTCGTTTGAAGACGAGGGGCCCGGAGGTCCCATGGCAGGTGGTCCGGAAGCGGAAGGCGGTGGCAAGTCGAAGACACCGGCGCTGCGGGCATTCGGGCGTGATTTGACCAAGGTCGCCCGCGAGGGCGGACTCGACCCGGTGATTGGCCGCGAGGCTGAAATCGAGCGGGTGATCCAGATTCTCTGCCGCCGGACGAAGAACAACCCGGTGCTCATCGGCGAGGCCGGGGTGGGCAAGACGGCGATTGTCGAAGGGCTTGCCCAGGAGATTTCCGCGGGCAACGTGCCGGAGATTCTGCGTGACAAGCGGGTGGTGACGCTCGACCTGGCACTGATGGTGGCGGGCACGAAATACCGCGGTCAGTTCGAGGAGCGCATCAAGGCGGTGATGGACGAGATCCGCAAGGTGAAGAACGTGATTCTGTTCATCGACGAACTGCACACCATCGTCGGCGCGGGTTCGGCGGAGGGTGCGATGGATGCCTCTAACATCATCAAGCCGGCGCTCAGTCGCTCCGAACTCCAGTGCGTGGGTGCGACCACCCTCAACGAATACCGGAAATACATCGAAAAGGATTCGGCGCTCGAACGTCGCTTCCAGCAGGTGAAGGTGGAGGAACCGTCGGTGGATGACGCCATCGAGATTCTCCGCGGCCTGCAGGGCAAGTACGAGAGCCACCACAAGGCGGCCTTCACACCGGAAGCGATCGAGGCTGCGGTGAAGCTGACCGCGCGCTACCTGACCGCCCGTTATCTGCCGGACAAGGCGATCGACGTGCTCGACGAAGCTGGTGCGCGCGCGCGGATCGGGACGATGACCCGGCCGCCGGAGATCAAGCAGCTGGAAGCCGAGATCGAGCGGATCAACAAGGAGAAGCTCGCCGCGATTTCCGAACAGAATTTCGAAACCGCCGCCGCATTGCGCGACGACGAGAAGAACGCGAAGAAGAACCTGGAGGAGACCCTCAAGGACTGGCGCGCGAGTTCCGAAGAGAAGATCGTCGAGGTGACCGAAGACGACCTCATGGCCGTGGTCTCCAAGTGGACCGGAGTGCCGCTGAGCCGGATGGAGGAGAAGGAAGCCGAGAAGCTGCTCAAGATGGAGGAGAAACTCAAGGGCACGGTTATCGGGCAGGACGAAGCGGTGGTGGCGATTTCCAAGGCGCTGCGGCGTTCGCGCGCCGACCTCAAGGATCCGCGTCGTCCGATCGGTTCGTTCCTGTTCCTGGGTCCGACCGGTGTCGGCAAGACCTATCTGGCACGCAACCTCGCCGAGTTCATGTTTGGCGATCCGGATTCGCTGATCCAGATCGACATGTCCGAGTACATGGAGAAATTCACCTCGAGCCGGTTGATCGGTTCGCCTCCCGGATACGTGGGTCACGAAGAGGGCGGTCAACTGTCCGAAGCGGTGCGGCGCCGGCCGTATTCGGTGGTGCTTTTCGACGAAGTCGAGAAAGCGCATCCGGATGTGATGAACCTGCTGCTCCAGGTGCTGGAGGAGGGGACCGTGACCGACTCACAGGGCCGCAAGATTGATTTCCGGAACACGATCATCATCATGACCTCGAATGTCGGGGCCGCGTCGATCAAGCGCCAGACCTCGCTCGGTTTCGGTGCGATGACCGAAGACGATGCGGATCAAGAAGGCATCAAGGAGAAGATCATGGAGGCTTCCAAGAAGCACTTCAAACCGGAGTTCCTGAACCGGCTCGACGATCTCGTGGTCTTCCACATGCTCGAGAAGAAGGACCTCAACCAGATCGTCGATCTGGAGGTTGCGAAACTCGTCAAGCGTCTGAAGGAGAAGGAAATCGTGCTCACGCTTTCCGACGATGCGCGTGATTTCCTCTCGGAGAAAGGATACGACCCGGCATACGGCGCCCGTCCGATGCGGCGTGCGGTGGAGCGTTTTCTTGAAGACCCGCTGGCGGAGGCCCTGCTTCGCGGCGACGTGAAGACCGGCGATTCGGTGAGTGTGGTGAAGAAGGAGGATGCCGAGAAGCTCGACTTCATCTCCTCGCGACCGGAAGCGAAGGAAGAAGCGCAGGTCTGACGATCATCACCATTCCAGTGTAAACAAAGGCGGCTGCGGGAAATCCCGCAGCCGCCTTTTTGGTTTGATTGGATAGAAGGGGGGGTGGTGGCGATTGGCGCACCACCACCTCGGGCGGATTCAGCGCACCACCTTGCGTTTGCCACCTTCGAGGACGATGGTGAACTGGCCGTCGGTGCGTTTCGCGAGTTCTTCCAGGCCTTCGCGTGCTTTGGGCACCATGAGTGCGACGCAGTTGATCTTGATGTTTTTCCTGCGGGCGGTGCGGCCCATGTCTTTGGCGATATCGAGGCTTCTGCCGCCGGCGGAGCCGTCGGTCATGAAGTAGATGATGTCGGGTTGGGGATCCATTTCGAGGGCGGCCTGGAGCGGCCAGTCCCAGATGGTGCCGAAGACGAGCGGGGTTTCCTCAACCACGCGGTTGGCGCGGCTGACGGAGGCCTTGGAGGCGACGGTCCATTCCATTTTCTGGACTTTGGATTTGCTGACGGGTTCGTAGTTGTTGGCGCCGCCTTTGGATCTCCATTCGAATTTTCCACCGGACTTGGCTTTCACGGTGAAGTTCTGGGCACCCTTGCCGGTTTTTTTCTCGGCAATCACCGTGTCGCCACCCTGCCAGACGGGGCCGGCGAAGAAGATGAGGGAGAACTCCATGCCATTGGCGAGGGTTTTGAGGGTTTTGGTGAGCTCCTTGCGCATGAGTTGGTCGCGTGCGCCCCGCATGGATGCGGAGTAGTCGATGACGAATGCGATGCGCTTGGCTTTGACTTTCTGGCCGAAGAAGGACGCTTCACCGCCTTCGCCGCCGAATGCGCCGGTATCGCCCCATGAGTCACCGAAATCGAGGTTGGAGCCGAATTCGAGGGTGGGGCTGTCGGTGACGAGGTCCGGTGTGGGGATGGCGACGGCCGAGGCCGAGTTGCTGGTGATCACCCGTGCCAGCGAGGCGGCCGGGGGAGTCGGTTTCTTTTGCAGCTCGTGTTTGACCTTCTTTTGTTCGTCCTGTTCTTCGTCGGGCCGGCTGGATTCGTAGGTGACGATGACCGGGACGTCCTTGGTGATCTGCGGCAGCAGGACGAAGGCGAGGATGAGGAACATCAGGGCCATCACGAGCATTGCGATGATCATGCTCGAGAGGGTCGCCATTTTTTTCTGGCGCTTGAGCTGGGCTTCGACCTCCGGCGATTGGAATTGGCTTACGATGCTCATGGTTGGGATTCTTGGTTGGTAGTGGTGGGGTTGAGTGGCTTGTTGGGACAGAACGCGCGCATTTTCGAAAAACTTAGGTGATTTTTGCGTGCGAATGTCGGTTGCCGGCGACCGGCGGTGAGCCGGGTGCCAGCGTGGTGTTGGGGCGGGGGGTGGGGAAAGCGGCGGAGCTCACGGGCTTCAGACGGCGGGAAGCGAGGCGGCATCCCATTCCTGAAGTCCGAGTTCTCTGGCGATTTCGTTGAATTCGGCGACTTCGGCGGCGGTGAACAGGAGTCCACCGGCTTCGTCGGATTTCCGGCGCGCCTGAGCTTCGAATTGCCCGGGCAGGATGCAGTTGTCGTTGCCGTGGTCAAGGATGTCGTCGAGGACGGCCCTGAGGTTGTCCTTTTGGCTGCGGCCTTTGGCGAAATTGCCACCGGAAAGAGCTTCCGGGTGGATGACCTGGAAGTAGAAGACGGGGGTTGTTTTTTCGTCTGCGGGAGCCTTGTCCTTGCGGCTGCGGAGGGTGGGCAGGGAGCCGCCGATGAAGCCGCCGAAGATTTCGTTGATGAGCGAAAGGCCATAGCCCTTGTGGGCGCCGAAGGGCAGCAGTGCGGAGACCTTGTTGGGATCGGTGGTCGGGTTGCCATCGGCATCCACGGCGGCGCCTTCCGGGAGGGATTTGCCTTCGCGGGCGAGCGACTGGACGCGGCCCATGGCGACGGTTGAGGTGGCCCAGTCGATGACGATGGGGAAGCCAACGGCATCGGTGGAGGGGATGCCCCAGGAGTGGGGGTTGGTGCCGAGGGTGGGGAACTTGCCGCCGAAGGGCACGACTTCCGCGAGAGCGGCGGTGCAGTTGGTGTAGGCGTAGTAGCCGCGTTGGGCGGCCTCGATCATGTAGCCGCCGCCCCAGAGGTAGTGGAAGGCGTTGTCGACGGCGACTTGACCGATGCCGAATTCCTCGGCGAGTTCGATGGCGCGGTCGATCGCCTGATAGGCGACGGCCTGGCCGAGTTTTTTATTGGCGTTCCAGCGTTCCGATGCGGCGAACCGGGAGGGGATCACTTCGATTTCGGCGCCCGGGACGCATCCTCCGGCGGCGGAGCCGAAGAGGTGGTCGAGGTGGAGGGCTTTCAGGCCGTGGTGGGTGCGGATGCCGTGGCGTGCGGCTTCTGCGGCGAGTTTGGCTCCGAGCGCGGCTTCTTCCGGGGTGAAGCCACGTGCCTGGTAGGCATTGGCAATGAGGTTGTCGTGGTCGGCACGTGGAATGACTAGAAATTCGGACATGGTTTTTGGTGGGTGGAAAGCGTTGGATGATGAAGCCTCTCCGGGGCTTGTCGAGTGCGTTGAAACCGCAGAATTGCTGATTTTGTTGTCCTTGGTTACCGGGCGGGGCGGTGGGGCGGGGCGGTTAGGAAAACGGGTGCTGCGGGATCGGGCGGGGTGGCGGGTGAAAGTGGGGCGGGTGGGGAGTGATTTTCGTTTTCTGCATAGTTGTGGCTGGGGCGCTGTTGAGCGAAGGGTGATAACATGGATCCATTGATTGCGGGGTAAAGGGTTTCCCGTGTTCGCAATGATAGCTATTTTGCGATTTAGTGCTGTTCCCTAAAGATTTGTTTTGTTAAAAATTGTTCGTGTCTGTGCCCCCTGAACCCACCCAATTTTGCGAGGTTGTTTGTGCGAATCTGAAGAAGACCCGTGACTTGTTCCATTTCAACGAATGGGTCGATTCGCTGGGTTGGAAATCCGAGGTTCAGCAGGCAGGTCCCGGGGCATTCGAGGTGCAATACGACCACTGCCTGTGTGGTCCGCTCGCGATCGCCATCGTTCGGGCGAGCACCAAGACGATCTTTCAGGGGGAGCCGCCGAGAGGGAAGGTCCGGATGGTGCTGTCGTTGAGCGGTCAGGACATTGGTCCGCAGAAGGGACGGATGTTGCGGGCGGACAATTTGATTTTCCTGAGCTCCAACCGGGATTCGGTGATTTGTCCCGATGCCGGGTCGTGCTGGGTGGTGGTGAGCGTGCCTTTTGACGTGCTGAGTACCGCGATGTGGGCGAATGGCCGGATCGACCTGCAGAAAGAGGATGCGGAGAGGATGATGACGGATGTGCCGGACGGGTTGGTGCCGAGAATCAGGCATAAGGTGTTAGATGTGCTGAATGGTGGAGGCCATTCGGATTGCGAGAGAAACTGCAGTCATGGCAACGAGTTGCTGGCATTGGTCTGTGAAGCCCTGGCCCTGCCGGTGGAAAAGACGAGCGGTTACCTGAAACAGCAGAACCGGCTGCGTTATGTCTATCAGGCCAAGAAGTTGATCGACAGGCGCTTGTCCGAGCGGATACGGATCCTGAAGTTGGCGGAGGAGGTGGGGGTGAGCAACCGGACGCTCGAGCTTTCGTTTCAAGACATGTTCGGGATGCGTCCGGTGGAGTATATCCAGAACCGCCGCTTGAATCTGGCGAGGAAGCTTCTGCTTTCCGGCGATGAGCGGCCGACGGTCCGGCAGGTGGCCGAGCAGTGCGGGATCAGGCATCTGGGGTATTTTGCATCGGGATACCGGAATTTGTACGGTGAGAGCCCGAGTGACACCTTGCGCAGGCGACCGAAGCGATCCGTGGTGGAATGAGCGGGGGGCAGGGCGATCAAGTGAGGGAGAAACGCTTGATCAGTTCGGCAGTCGAACCGCTGATTGCCCTGAAGTCACTGATTTTCCCTGCCTGGGAAGGCATGGTGCTCCGAAGGTCTCGCGAGTTGGGAGTCCTTCTCGGTCAAAGGTCTTAAAAATTCAGTGAAATCCGTCTCAGCAGTCTGAATCCGTGGTCCTTGTTGTCGCTTCTTGAGTGAGTGGTTCCCTGGTCTGGTCGCCCTGTGACGGGGTGGTGCAAAATGTTATTGTGCCTTATGGGTTCATTAGTTAGCGGTTATGCATGCTTTCGCGCAACATTTCCAAGTTGAGTCATTTCGTTACGGTTGCCAAGGCGCAGAGTTTGAGTGCGGGGGCCCGGGAATTGGGGATCAGCCAGCCGGCGCTGACGTTGAGCATCAGGAAATTGGAATCGGTCCTGGGGTTTGAGCTGTTCGACCGCGAGATGGGTTTCGAGCTGACCGGGCTGGGACGCGAGCTGTTGGAACGTTGTGAGCCGATCCTGAATCAGGTCGAGAATCTGGAGCGGCAGGTGTCTTTACTGAAAGACGGGCAAATTGGTGAGGTGCGGGTGGGTTGTGGACCGGTGTTTGCGGATGGGATGATGGGGCCGGCGGTGGGCCGGTTTTTGGACCAGAGGCCGTCCATCAACCTGAAGGTCCAGGTGAAGCCGTTTGCGGAGCTTCCGGTGTTGTTGAAGCGCAGGCAGATTGATTTGTTTGTGGCGGACTACACGGTGATCGAGGACGATCCGGATTTCGAGATCGAGCCGTTGCCGTCGAACGAGGTGGTGTTTTTCTGCAGGCCGGGGCATCCCCTGGCGGGGAAGAAGGCAACGCCGGAGGAGTTTTGTTCGTATCCGCTGTTGGGTCCGGCGCGTCCGCCGTGGGTTGAGAAATGGATTCGCGACAACCTGGGCGAGAGCCTGCGGGGGAGGGACTTGCAGCTGGAGTGCAGTCACTACGCGCTGCTGAAGTCGGTGGTGATGTCGAGCGATTCGCTGTGTGCGGCGTCGCGGATGGTGATCGAGCAGGAGTTGCGTGCGGACCGGCTGGCGTTGGTGGAGCTGGAGGCTCCGGAGATCCGGCATCAGGCGGGGATTGTCTGGCTGAAGGGCAACCGGCTGGTGGGTGCGGCGAAGGACATGATCGACGTGTTGAAGGCGATGTCTGAGGAAGGCGCGGCGTCCTGGTAGGCGGCAGGATGCGGGGGCTCAGGGAACGAGCCGCCCGGGTGGAAGCCGGGTGTCCGCCGTGGGCGGTGGTGACGGCAGCGGGGGCTAATGCGTGGTGCAGAGTTGCTGGAGGTCGACTCCGAGCAGGCAGACATCGTCGTCGAAGTGTTTGGCGTCGGAGAACGAGAGCACGCTGGAAAGGATGGCATCGAGGAGTTCCGAGAGGGAGGCGTCGGTTTTCTGGCCGATGATTTCGGTGAGGCGTGCCTCGAAGAACGGTTCGCCTTCATTGTTTTCGGCCTCGATGACGCCGTCGGTGAAGAGCACCATGCGGTGGAGCGAGTCGAGCGGGATGGTGTGGGTGGGGTAGGCGGATCCGCGGATGAGGCCGAGGCCGGGGCCCTTGTGTTTGCGGTCGGTGGCAATCTGGCGGACGCCATCGGGGCCTTCGATGATGGGGCCGGGGTGTCCGGCGCATGCGTAGGAGAAGGTGTTTTCCTTGAGGTCGATGAGGGCGTAGAAAGCGGTTGCGAACATGGTGGTGCCGGCGCGTTCGAGGATGGCAGCGAGGCCGTCGTTGAGTCCCTGGAGGAAGGAGCCGGGGTCGTCGGCCTGGCCGTGTTGTTTTTCGAGGAGTCCGCGGAGCATGGCGACGATGAGTGCGGAGCGGACACCGTGGCCCATGACGTCGCTGATGAGGAGGGCGGCGCAGTCCTCGCGGACCTGGATGACTTCGAAGAAGTCGCCGGCGAGGCCGGAGATCGGGATGTAGCGTGCGCCGAAGTGGAGTTTTTGTTTGGCGTTGCGGATGTCCGGGAATCCTCCGGCGGTGAGGGCCTGTTGGATTTCGCGGGCGAGGTGGAGTTCCTCTTCGTAGGCCTCGTTTTTGAGTTGCAGCTGGCGGGCGAGGTCGGTGGCCTGCTGGCGAGCGGTGACGAGGTCGGTGACGTCGCTGGACACGCCGAAGGTTCCCTTGATGTGGCCGTGGCGGTCGCGCCAGGGGAACTTGGAGGTCATGACCCAGGTGTCTTCGCCCTGGTGCCAGGTTTCGTGTTCGATTTGTCCGGTGATGGGGCTGCCGGTTTCGATGATGCGTTTTTCGTCGTGTGCGGCGGGTTTCCAGTGTTCTTCTTCGAAGAAGTCGCGGTCGTGTTTGCCGATGAGGTCTTCGGGGGAATCGAAGCCGGACCATTGAGCCATGCCCTGGTTGACCATGACGAAATGGGAGCTGAGGTCCTTGAAGTAGATGTGGAGGGGGACGTGGTTGATGAGCTGGAGGAGGAGGAAGCGTTCGTCCTCGACTTGAGCCTCGGCGGTTTTGCGGCGGCTGATGTCGATCATCGAGCCGGCGATGCGGATGGTGTTGCCCTCGCGGTTTCTGACGACGGTGCCGCGGATTCGGAGCCAGCGCCAGGCGCCGGAGCCGGTCTGGACGCGGGCGTCGACGACGAGGTTTTCGGGGCCGTTGTCCTCGAGTGACTGGGTGAGGGCGCGTTCGAAGGCCTGCCGGTCGTCGGGGTGGATGTGCTGGTAGGGCGGGTTGAAGATGCGTGGCGCGCGGTTTTGGCCGCATTCGAAGAATTCGAGGATACGGCGGGAGTAGTAGATTTCGCCGCTGTCGATCCACCAGTCCCAGATTCCCTCGTTGGATGCCTTGAGGGCGAGTTCGAGCCGTTCAAGTTTTACTTCCGCGGTTTCGCCGTCGGCGGAATCAGTGGATGGTGCAACGTCCCGGTCACTCATGGTTTGGCGAGGAAGTTGCCCTGTGAGGGGCGTGCTCGCAAGGAAGAATCGGGAGATTCGCGGAATGATGGCTGGCTTTTCGGGCGGGGTTGGGGGTGACGGCGCTTGTGGATCGGCGGCCGGGGTGATTGGATGCGGTTTGTATGGCTGGAGTGGGACCGGAAATGCTCGAATTGCTCAAGGGGGTTTCCCGGTCGTTTTATTTGAGTTTGCGGTTGCTGCCGGGGGCGATGAGGAGTGCGGCGAGTCTGGGGTATTTGCTGGCGAGGGCGAGTGACACGCTGGCGGATTCCGGTGAAGCCGGGATGGAGGGCAGGGTGTTGTTTTTGGATTGGTTCGAGCGTTCGCTTGCCGGTGAGGAGGAGCCGCCGCGGTGGCCGCTTTCGTTTTTGAACAGTGTGGCGGACAGGCGGGAGAAGGTGTTGCTGGAAAGCGTCGGGGATTTGATCCGCTGGGTGGGGGGGCTGCGTGCCGGCGAGGCGGAGCTGGTGCGCGGGGTGGTGACGACGATCATTGGTGGTCAGAAACTGGATCTCGAGAGGTTCGGGAATGCGAGTGGGGATTCGGTGGTGGTTTTGGAGTCGCCGGAGGAGCTGGAGGATTATGCGTTCCGGGTTGCGGGGTGCGTGGGGGAGTTCTGGACCCGGCTCGGGTTTCTGACGATGGGCGAGATGTTTTCCAGAGAGGCGGAGGAGGAGCTGGTGCGGCGCGGGATCGTGTATGGGAACGGGCTGCAGTTGGTGAATATCCTGCGGGATCTGCCGGCGGATCTCGAGCAGGGCAGGTGTTACCTTCCGGGGGTGGATCCTGATTCGGAGGATGCGTTGCTTGCCGCGCACGGCGAGTGGCTTGAGCGGGCGGCGGGCTGGGTGGCGGAGGGGCGCGAATATACGTCTTTTCTGGTCTCGCGGCGCTTGCGGGCGGCATCCGTGCTGCCGGCGATGATTGCGGAGGAGACGCTCGATTTGCTGCGCGGTGTTTCCCGGGCGGAGCTGGATGCTGGGGTGAAGGTGCCGCGGAGCCGGGTTTATTTCCTGCTCGCGCGGGCCTTGGCGGGCAGGTGAGCGGGGGGAGTTAGCGCACCGAACCGGAAGTCCGTATGCAATTGGATGATGGATTGATCAGGTTTCAGGATGCGTTCTGCGAACGATTTG